>JAOPWI010000333.1 GCA_025965755.1 Frankiales bacterium
GGACCGCGGCGCGGACCGGGGCGCGGCCGGGCGGCGACGCTGCGGTGCTCGGCGCCGGCTCCCTGCTGGTGGGCGCCGCCAAGACCTCCCTGGCGCCTCGCCCGCAGGACATGTTGGCGCGCTTCCCGGCGGCGCGCTGGGAGCGGAACGCGGCCGCGTGCACGCCGCTCGCCCCCGAGTACGCCACCCGGCTGCTGGCCGACACCGACACCGAGGTCGACCACCTCGCCAGCGCCGGGTCGCCCTGGCCGGAGAACCCCGACTGCCTCTACATGGGCGGCTACGGCCTCGGTCCGATGAACCCCATCGTGGCGTTCGACGACACGCTCGGCCTGTGGGTCCGCGCGCTCGCCCTGGGCGACGGCAAGGACGTCACCGTGCTCACCGTCATCGACGGCGAGGGCTGGCTGTGGGACTACAAGGACAAGTGCGACGACTGCGGCACCAAGCAGATCGCGGAGGCGCTCGCCGCCGATCCCGAGCTCGCCGCCCGCGGCCTGCGTCCGGAGTCGTTCAACCTGCACGCCACGCACTCGCACACCGCGATGGACTTCCTCGGCGGGTGGGGCTTCGTGCCGGACTGGTACATGGCCCAGGCCACCGACACCATCAAGAAGACGGTCCGGGAGGCGGTGCTGGCGATGGAGCCGGCCGTGCTGGAGACCGGCGTCGTCGACGCCCGCCAGCACAACAGCGAGCGCCGGGGAACGTACCGCTCCGCCGAGGAGGCCCAGCTGAGCTGGCTGCGCGCCGTGACGCCGGGCAGGCACCGGCCGCGCACTCTCGCCACCCTGGGCGCCTTCGCCGCCCACCCGGTCACCCAGGACGCCAGCAGCGGCATCGCGCACGCGGACTGGCCGGGCTTCTTCGCCCAGCGTGCCGAGGACCGCTTCGGCGGCGTCGGCCTGCACATCATGACCGGGCTCGGCAACGTCACCGGCGCCCGGGGCGAGCAGCGTGACGCGTCGGGCGCCGTCACCCGGCCCAGCACCGGCACGGCGCTGGCCGACCTGCTCCCCGCCGTCGGGGCCGGCCGCCCGGTCGACCGGACCGACGTGCGCATCGCCCGGACCACCTGGCGGCAGCCGATCACCAACGCCCCGCTGGACGCGCTCGGCACGCCCGGCTTCTTCGACCGGCAGTTCGACGCCGTGCCGTCCAGCGTGCGCGTCGGCAAGAACGTCCACGCCCCGTGCGTCTCGGCCGCGCCGCAGTCGGTCGAGCTGCCCGCCACGGTGATCAAGATCGGTGACGACATCGTCATCACGACCGGCCCGGGCGAGACGTTCTCCAACCTGAGCAACACCCTCAGGGAGAAGGCCACCGGCCAGGTCGTCTTCCCGCTCGGCCAGACCAACGACTCGCTCGGCTACCTGCCGCAGTCCTTCGAGCTCTCCCCCGTGGGCCAGCAGGGCCTGGGCTTCGCGGCCGGCGGCGTCGTCTTCGTCAACTACGAGGACAGCTACGCGATCGACCGCTGCGTCGGCGACATGGTCCTCGAGACCACCCTCGCGCTGATGGCCGAGCTGGAGTGAGCCGGGTGCCGGCCCGCCGGCCGGGCCGGAGCGGCGCCCGCCCTCAGTCCGGCAGCCGCCCGCTGGTGGCGTGCTCGGCGTGCTGGCGGAAGAAGCGCCCGACCCGGTGGACGAAGTCGGTGGTGGCCGAGCTGAGCTCCAGAACGACCTCGCAGTCGTCGCAGCCCAGCACCACCCGTCGGTCGGCCGGCGCGACGGTGGAGGGGGGCGTCGGCTCTGCTCCGGCCGTCCCGCTCGAGCGCTCCACAGGTCCTTCCCGTCCGTCCGGCATCTGCGTGCATGCTCCGGGGCCGGGCCGGGCGGCGCCATGGCCAGGACGGAGGGGCGCCGCCGCCGCAAGGGACTAGGCACGGGGGCCGAAAGGCGCAGATCCCGGACCATCCGGACAACGGCCCGCCAACCGGGGTAGCCGGTCGGTGGAACGGGGTAAGGCAGAAGGTCCCCGCGGGCCAGGGTCCGCGCTGCCCGCTATCGCTCGAGGAACCACCTCTAGCGTCCGAGGGTGAGCCGAGGGACGATCTCCCTCGACGCCTTCTCGCCGCCCCCGGGCAATGGAGCCACTTTGAGCATCGACACGGTCCCCGCACAGCCGCAGGACGCGGCCGTCGCCCCCGGAGCCACCGACCGTGACCTCACCGAGGTGCTGCACGCCCTCAACGCGATCGCGAGCGGTGACTTCACCGTGCGCCTGGAGCCGCGCGCCGGCCTGGTCGGCCAGGTCGCCGACCGGCTCAACCAGGTGGCCAGCCTGAACGAGCGGCGCACCCGCGAGCTGGTCCGCGTCAGCCGCGTCATCGGCCGGGAGGGCCGCATGACCGAGCGCCTGGACGAGGTGGGCTCCGACGGCGACTGGTCCACCGCGGCCGCGGCGGTCAACAGCCTGATCGACGACCTCGTGCGGCCCACCACCGAGGTCGCCCGCGTCATCGCGGCGGTCGCCGAGGGTGACCTCACCCAGCAGATGGCGCTGGAGATCGCCGGGCAGCCGGTCAAGGGCGAGTTCCTGCGCATCGGCACGACCGTCAACACGATGGTCGACCAGCTGTCGTCCTTCGCCGACGAGGTCACGCGCGTGGCCCGCGAGGTCGGCACCGAGGGCAAGCTGGGCGGTCAGGCCCAGGTGCGCGGGGTCTCCGGCGTCTGGCGCGACCTGACCGAGTCGGTCAACTCCATGGCCGGCAACCTGACCAGCCAGGTCCGCAACATCGCCCAGGTGACCACCGCGGTGGCCCAGGGCGACCTCAGCCAGAAGATCACCGTCGACGCGCGCGGCGAGATCCTCGAGCTCAAGAGCACCGTCAACACCATGGTCGACCAGCTGTCGTCCTTCGCCGACGAGGTCACCCGCGTCGCCCGCGAGGTCGGCACCGACGGCCGCCTGGGCGGTCAGGCGCAGGTGCGCGGGGTCTCGGGCACCTGGCGCGACCTGACCGACTCGGTCAACTCGATGGCCTCCAACCTCACCGACCAGGTCCGCAACATCGCCCAGGTCGCCACCGCGGTGGCCCGCGGCGACCTGAGCCAGAAGATCACCGTCGACGCCAAGGGCGAGGTCGCGGCCCTGGCCGACACCATCAACACGATGGTCGACCAGCTCTCGTCGTTCGCCGCGGAGGTGACGCGCGTCGCCCGGGAGGTCGGGACGGAGGGCAAGCTCGGCGGCCAGGCCGACGTCCCCGGCGTCGGCGGCACCTGGAAGGACCTCACCGACTCGGTGAACTCCATGGCCGGCAACCTGACCAGCCAGGTCCGCAACATCGCCCAGATCGTCACCGCTGTCGCCAAGGGCGACCTCACGCAGAAGATCACCGTCGACGCGGCCGGTGAGGTGGCGGCCCTCGCCGAGACGATCAACAGCCTGACCGACACGCTCCAGCTGTTCGCCGAGCAGGTCACGACCGTGGCCCGCGAGGTCGGCACCGAGGGCAAGCTCGGCGGGCAGGCCGACGTGCCCGGCGTGGCCGGCACCTGGAAGGACCTGACCGAGAACGTCAACGGCATGGCCGCCAACCTGACCGCCCAGGTCCGCGACATCGCGCAGGTCACCACCGCGGTGGCCCAGGGCGACCTGTCGCAGAAGGTGTCCGTGGACGTCAAGGGCGAGACGCTGGAGCTCAAGTCGACGATCAACACGATGGTCGACCAGCTGTCGTCGTTCGCCGCGGAGGTCACCCGGGTGGCCCGCGAGGTCGGCACCGAGGGCAAGCTGGGCGGCCAGGCGCAGGTGCGCGGCGTGTCCGGCACCTGGAAGGACCTGACCGACAACGTCAACGGCATGGCCGGCAACCTGACCAGCCAGGTCCGCAACATCGCCCAGGTCGCGACCGCGGTCGCCAAGGGCGACCTGAGCCAGAAGATCACCGTCGACGCTCAGGGCGAGATTCTCGAGCTCAAGTCGACCGTCAACACCATGGTGGACCAGCTCTCCACCTTCGCCGACGAGGTCACCCGGGCGGCCCGCGAGGTGGGCACCGAGGGCAAGCTGGGCGGCCAGGCCCAGGTGAAGGGCGTGTCGGGCACCTGGCGCGATCTCACGGAGAACGTGAACGGCATGGCCGGCAACCTGACCAGCCAGGTCCGCAACATCGCCCAGGTCACCACGGCCGTGGCGAGGGGCGACCTGAGCCAGAAGATCACCGTCGACGCCAAGGGCGAGGTCGCCGCGCTCGCCCAGACCATCAACACGATGGTGGACCAGCTCTCGTCGTTCGCCGACGAGGTCACCCGGGTGGCCCGCGAGGTCGGCACGGAGGGACGCCTGGGCGGGCAGGCCCAGGTGAAGGGCGTGTCGGGCACCTGGCGCGACCTGACCGACAACGTGAACTACATGGCCGCCAACCTGACCGGCCAGGTCCGCAACATCGCCTCCGTCGCGACCGCGGTCGCCAAGGGCGACCTGAGCCAGAAGATCACCGTCGACGCGCTCGGCGAGATCCTCGAGCTGAAGAACACCGTCAACACCATGGTGGACCAGCTGTCGTCGTTCGCCGACGAGGTCACCCGGGTGGCCCGCGAGGTGGGCACCGAGGGCAAGCTGGCCGGCCAGGCCCAGGTGAAGGGCGTGTCGGGCACCTGGCGCGACCTCACCGACTCGGTGAACTTCATGGCGTCCAACCTGACCAGCCAGGTCCGCAACATCGCCCTGGTGACGACCGCGGTGGCCCAGGGCGACCTGAGCCAGAAGATCACCGTCGACGCGCAGGGCGAGATCCTGGACCTCAAGAGCACCGTCAACACCATGGTCGACCAGCTGTCCGCCTTCGCCGCGGAGGTCACCCGGGTGGCCCGCGAGGTGGGCACGGAGGGCAAGCTCGGCGGCCAGGCCGAGGTGGCCGGCGTCTCGGGCACCTGGCGCCACCTGACGGAGAACGAAAACCAGCTGGCCGGCAACCTCACCACCCAGGTCCGCGCGATCGCCGAGGTGTCCACCGCGGTGACCCGCGGTGACCTCACCCGGTCCATCACCGTCGAGGCGCAGGGCGAGGTCGCCGAGCTCTCGGACAACATCAACCAGATGATCTCCAACCTCAAGGAGACGACCGAGAAGAACGCCCAGCAGGACTGGCTCAAGAGCAACCTGGCCCGCATCGGCGGGCAGATGCAGGGCCAGCGCGATCTCGGCGCGGTGACCCAGATGATCATGAGCGAGGTCACGCCGGTCATCGAGGCGCAGCAGGGCACCTTCTTCCTGGCCGAGACCCGCGACACCGGCCTGGTGCTGCGCCGGGCCGCGAGCTACGGCGTCGCCGGCCAGGTCGACGACGACGTCTTCGTGCTGGGTGAGGGCCTGGTCGGCCAGGCCGCCGCCGAGAAGCGCCCGATCCGCGTCAAGCAGGTGCCCGCGGGCTACCTGCAGGTGCGCTCCGGCCTGGGCGCCTCCGAGCCGGCCGACCTGGTGGTCCTGCCGGTGCTGTTCGAGGAGCAGGTCCTCGGCGTCATCGAGCTGGCGTCCTTTCAGCGCTTCAACGACGTGCACACCGGGTTCCTCGAGCAGCTGGTCGAGACCATCGGCGTCGTGCTCAACACGATCATCGCCAACGTGCGCACCGAGGAGCTGCTGACCCAGTCGCAGCGCCTGGCGCAGGAGCTGCAGATGCAGTCCATGGAGCTGCAGCGCACCAACGCCGAGCTCGAGGAGAAGGCGGCGCTGCTCGGCGAGCAGAACCGCAACATCGAGATCAAGAATCGCGAGATCGAGATGGCGCGCCTCGGCCTGGAGGAGAAGGCCGAGCAGCTGGCCCTGTCCTCGCAGTACAAGTCGGAGTTCCTGGCCAACATGAGCCACGAGCTGCGGACGCCCCTCAACAGCCTGCTGATCCTGGCGAAGCTGCTGGCGGAGAACCCCGAGCGCAACCTCACGGACAAGCAGATCGAGTTCGCCCGGACCATCCACAGCGCCGGCTCGGACCTGCTGGCCCTGATCAACGACATCCTGGACCTGTCCAAGGTCGAGGCCGGCAAGATGGACGTCCACCCGGCTCCGGTCGTGCTCGCCGAGGTCTGCGACCTGGTCCGGGGCACCTTCGGCCCGCTGGCCGAGCAGCAGGGCCTCAACCTCATCGTCGAGCTGGAGCCGGACCTGCCGGCCGCGGTCGTCACCGACGAGCAGCGCCTGCAGCAGGTGCTCAAGAACCTGCTGTCCAACGCCCTGAAGTTCACCGACATGGGCAGCGTGCGGCTGCGCGTGCACACCGCCAACCGGGGCCAGCTGTTCGCCAGCCCGACCCTCAACGACGCCGCGCAGGTGCTCGCGTTCAGCGTCACCGACACCGGCATCGGGGTGCCGCCGGACAAGCTCAAGCTCATCTTCGAGGCGTTCCAGCAGGCCGACGGGACCACCAGCCGCAAGTACGGCGGAACCGGCCTCGGCCTGTCGATCTCCCGCGAGATCGCCCGCCTGCTCGGCGGTGCCATCGCGGTCGAGAGCACGGCCGGGCGGGGCAGCACCTTCACCCTGTACGTGCCGGCGACCTACCCCTTCGCCGAGCGCGACGCGGCGGCGCTGCCGGCGGCACCGGCGCCGTACGCGCTGCCCAAGCAGGTCTCGCAGACGCCGATGATCAGCGGCGCCGGCCCCTCCGTGGTGCCGGTGGCCCACCCGGGCAGCGACCCGCTGCCGGGCGCGACGGTGCTGGTCGTCGACGACGACGTCCGCAACGTGTTCGCGCTCACCAGCGCGCTGGAGCTGCACGGCATGCGGGTGCTGTACGCCGACAACGGCAAGGACGGCATCCGCCTGCTGCGGGAGCACGAGGAGATTCGCCTCGTGCTGATGGATGTCATGATGCCCGACATGGACGGCAACGAGACCACGGCGGAGATCCGCCGCAACCCGGCCTTCGCCGACCTGCCGGTGCTGTTCCTGACGGCCAAGGCGATGCCGGGCGACCGTGACAAGAGCCTGGCCGCGGGGGCCTCGGACTACATCACCAAGCCCGTCGACCTGGACCGCCTGCTCACCCTCATGCGCTCCTGGCTCGTCGGCCGTGGTGGCGACCCGGCCGGCCGCTGACGTGAGGAGCTCCACCAGCGCGGCGAAGATCCTCATGGTCGACGACCGGCCGGAGAACCTGCTCGCCCTCGAGGCCATCCTGCAGGGCCTCGGGCACGAGCTGCTCAGGGCCGGCTCCGGCGAGGAGGCGCTCAAGCAGTTGCTGTCGCAGGAGGTCGCGCTCATCCTGCTCGACGTGCAGATGCCCGGCATGGACGGCTTCGAGACGGCCGCCCACATCAAGCAGCGCGAGCGCACCCGCGACGTCCCGATCGTGTTCCTCACGGCCATCGACGGCGAGGCGCACCAGGCGTTCCGCGGCTACGCCGCCGGCGCGGTCGACTACCTGTCCAAGCCGTTCGACCCCTGGGTCCTGCGGGCCAAGGTCGGGGTCTTCGTCGAGCTGTACGAGCGCCGGCGGCAGCTGGCCGAGCAGGCCGAGGAGCTGCAGCGGCGCCGCCAGCAGCTGGACGCTCCGCGGCTGGCCGCGCTCGCGCTGCAGGTCGAGCAGGCGCTCACGCCGGCGCGGCCGGGTGACCCGGTGCCGCCGGCGTCCGTCGAGCTCGCGCTGCTCGCCGCGCGCGAGCTGCAGGTCGCGCTGCTCGCTCCGGACCGGGAGTGACCCCGCGCCTGCGCGGTGCGCGCCGGGTGACCCTTCCGCCCGACAGCAGGTCCGCGCGCCTGGCCCGCCGCCACGTCACCAGCGCGTGCGAGGACGCCGGGCTGCTCGACGTCCTCGACGACGCCCTGCTCATCGTCACCGAGCTGGTCACCAACGCGGTGGTGCACGCCGGCACCAACGTCGAGCTCTACCTGGACACCAGCGGCCCGGGCCTGCGCGGAGAGGTGCTCGACCAGGGCGGCGGCTCCCTGCCGGTGCTGGGCGACGACGGCCCGGGCGACCCGGCCGAGGCGACCCGAGAGGGCGGCCGCGGGCTGTTCCTGCTCGACGCGCTGGCGTCCTCCTGGGGCACCCACCACGGACGGTCCGGCAAGTCGGTGTGGTTCCGCCTCGACGGCGACGCGACCGGTGACCCGCGCCCGGTGCTGGAGCCCGCCGCCGAGCCGGCCCGCGTCCGGGCCACCATCGCCGACCTGAACTGGCTGGTCGAGCTGCCCGACCGCCTCCAGGAGCGGCTGGTTCCGGACCAGCTCGTCGGCGAGCTGCTGCACCGGCTGTGCGACGGGGTCGATGTCGACCAGGCCGTCATCCTCAGCGCGGCCACCGACGGCGACGAGGACTGGGCGGCGATCGCCCGGGTCGGCCCGGCCCTGCCGGACGAGCTCGAGGTCCACGCTCAGGCGCTGGCCATCGGCACCGGGGCGCGCGTGGTGGCCGAGCCGGGCCTGCTCGTCCTGCCGCTGCACGGCGTCGTCGGCGCCTCGGGTGCGGTGGTGCTGCGCATGCGCGAGCCCGACCAGGAGCCCGACAGCACCGACCAGGCGCTCAGCCGCCTGGTGGCTGACCGGGTCGGCGTGTCCCTCGGCCAGGAGCGGCTGCGCGAGGCCCGCCGGCGCAGCCGCGGCTCGCTCGCGCTGCTCGCCGAGGCCAGCGACATGTTCGCCGGCTCCCTCGACGTCACGCTCGCCGTGACCCTGCTGGCCCAGCTCGTGGTGCCCCGCTTCGGCCGCTGGGCGGCCGTGTTCGACCTGACCGAGCAGGCCCCGCGGCTGCTCAGCGTCGCCCACGCCGACGAGGACGAGGCGCCCACGCTGCGCGTCCTGCTGTCCTCCTCCGACAGCACCGACGCGGCCGAGCGGGTCGCCGAGCGCCTCGAGCCGCACCGGCCGACGCTGCTGCGCGCCGACCAGCTGCCGCCCGCCGTACGCGGCCTGCACGACGGCGACGTCCTCGCCGTGCCGCTGGTGGCCCGCCGCCGCCTGCTCGGCATGCTCCTGCTGTCGACCTCGGGCGCGGCCGGCGCCGGCGACGAGGCCAGCCTGCTGCTGGACCTGGCCCGCCGTGCCGCGGTCGCCATGGACACCGCGCGGCTGTACGAGGAGCGCAACGCCGTCGCCCAGGCGCTGCAGGCCTCGCTCCTGCCGCCGGCGCTGCCCGCGGTGCCCGACCTGCAGTTCGGCGCCCGCTACGCCGCGGCCGGCGAGGGCAACGAGGTCGGCGGCGACTTCTACGACGTCTTCCCCATGAACAGCGAGCTGGGCGACTGCTGGGCCGTCGCGATCGGCGACGTGTGCGGCAAGGGCGCCGAGGCGGCCGCCATCACCGGCCTGGCCCGCAACGTGCTGCGCCTGTTCAGCCAGGAGGGCCGCACCCCGGAGCAGGTCTTCCGGCGGCTGAACGAGGCGATCCTGGACCTCGGCGAGCGGGGCCGGTTCTGCACGACCGCGCTGGCCGTGCTGCGGCCGTCACCCTCCGGGCTCCAGGTCGAGGTGGCCAGCGCGGGCCACCCGCCCGCGGCGCTGGTGCGCGCCGACGGCACGGTCCGGCTGCTCGGCAGCGGCGGCACCCTGCTCGGCGTGACGCCCGACATCGAGGTGCTGGTCGAGCACCTGGTGCTGGCCCCCGGCGAGCACCTGGTCTTCTACACCGACGGCGTGACCGAGCGGCGCAACGGCGGCCTGTGGTTCGGCGAGGACAACCTGCTCGACGTGCTGTCCCGGGCCGCCGGCCGCTCGGCCGACGTCGTGGCCGGAATGCTCGAGGAGTCGGTGCGGGCCTTCGCGTCGGCCGCGGCCAGCGACGACATGGCCGTGCTGGTGGTCGGGCCGTCGGCCGCTCCGGTCGCCGACCCCGGACGGGTCACGGAGGCCCTCGCGCCGACCGCCTGAGTCAGCGCGGGGGCGCCGAGGTCCGGCGCGCGGCGAGGTAGTCGCGCAGCTGGCGGAGCGTCTCGCGGCTGCGCATGGTGCTGTCCTGCAGCTCACGGGCCAGCGTCAGCGCGGCATCCGCGCGCTCGTCCAGGCCGCCGCCGACCGCGCGGCGGCCGCTGGCGAGCGCTGACGCACGGAGCACCTGGCGGTCATGTCCGGTCCGGGCCCGGTCTACACCTGCCGGCGCGGTCCGGAGCGGCTGAGGAGCGTGCCGCAGGTGGGCCTGGTCCAGGGCGAGCGGCTGCTCGTCACCCGGGTGCTGACCGAGGCCTCGCTCGCCAGCGCGGTCGTGCGGCTGGCGGTCGAGGAGGGCGCCGAGGTGCTGCTGACCGCGCCGGTCCGCCGCGCCCACCGGGTCACGAGCAGGGTCGCCCTGCGGCTGGGGGTGACCGCCGCCGTGCTCGAGCTCGACGTCCAGCTGCCCGGCGACCTGGCCGGCCTGGAGGCCGCCGTCCGCGGTGCCGGCTGGGACCGGGTCG
>JAOPWI010000339.1 GCA_025965755.1 Frankiales bacterium
GAGACGGCGATGTGCCGCTGCTGGTGCTGCCTGTGGTCGGTGACCTCAGCCGGTTCAGCCGTGGTCAGCGAGCCGGTCTGGCGCTCGGCGCTGTCGCGGCACTGCTGGTGCCCCTGGCCCTGCTGACCCTGGTGCTGACCGGCCGGCCCAAGGAGCCGTCCAGCACCGTCCCGACGCTGCCGCCCGGGGCCGCCAGCCCGCTGCCGTCCGTCGAGTCGACCCCGGCGCCGCTGCCCTCCTAGGCTCCGCGCGTGCGGGTTCACGTGGTCAGCGATGTGCACGGCAGCGTCTCCGCGCTGGCCCGCGCGGCCGAGGGCGCTGACGTGCTGGTCTGCCTGGGTGACCTGGTGCTGTTCCTGGACTACCACGACGCGAGCGGCGGCATCTTCGCCGACCTGTTCGGCGCCCCGGCGGCCCAGCAGCTCGTCGCGCTGCGCACGGCCAAGCGCTTCGACGATGCCCGCGAGTGGTCCCGCAGCCTCTGGGCCAGCCTGTCCGAGGACCCGCGCACGGTCATCGACCGCAAGATCCGCGAGCAGTACGCCGCGCTGTTCGCGGTCATGCCCGAGCCGGCCTACCTGACCTACGGCAACGTCGACGTTCCGGACCTGTGGCCCGACTACGTCCGCCCCGGCCACACCGTGCTGGACGGCCAGACCGTCGACATCGGCGGCCGCACCTGGGGTTTCGTGGGCGGCGGCCTGCGCACGCCCATGCGCACGCCGTACGAGATCGACGATGACGTCTACGCCGAGAAGGTGGCCGCCGTCGGCGCCGTGGACGTGCTCGCCTGCCACATCCCGCCGGACGTTCCCGAGCTGCTGTACGACGTCGAGGCCCGCCGCTTCGAGCGCGGCAGCAGCGCGGTGCTGGACGCCATCCGGGACACCCAGCCGGGGCTCGTGCTGTTCGGCCACGTCCACCAGCCGCTGCAGAGCCGGATGCGGATCGGACGGACCGAGTGCGTCAACGTCGGCCACTTCCGGGGGACCGGCGAGCCGTACGTCCTGGAGTACTAGCCTGCGCTCGTGGCGGACCAGGCGAGCTCCAGCATCACCATCGACGCGCGCCCCGAGCAGGTCCTGGAGGTCATCAGCGACCTGCACGCCTATCCGGAGTGGACCGGCCAGATCAAGAGCGCCGAGGTCGTCGAGACCTATCCGGACGGCCGGGCCAAGCGCGCTGCCTTCACCATGAGCAGCAGCGGCTTCACCGACGAGTACGTCCTGGACTACACGTGGACCGCGGACGGGGTGTCCTGGACCCTGGTGGAGCCCACCAAGCTGCAGAAGTCGCAGCAGGGGTCGTACGCCCTCGCTCCCAGCGACGCCGGCACGGACGTCACCTACCTGCTGACGCTGGAGTCGAAGATCCCGATGATCGGGCCGATGAAGCGCAAGGCCAACAAGATGATCATCGACGCCGCTCTGAAGGAGCTCAAGAAGCGGGTCGAGGCGCTCTCCGGCTCCCGGTAGCCTTCTCGGCCCCGCCTTCCGTGAGGAGTCCCGTGCGCGTCCTGCTCTTCACCGGCAAGGGGGGCGTCGGCAAGACGACGACCGCCGCCGCCACCGCCGCGCTCGCCGCCTCGCGTGGCCGCAAGGTGCTGGTGGTCTCGACGGACCCGGCCCACTCGCTGGCCGACGCCTTCGGCGTGCCGCTGGGCGGGGCGCCGACCCACCTGCAGGACGGCCTGTACGGGATGCAGGTCGACACCCAGGCGGCCTTCGAGCGCACCTGGCGCGACGTGCAGCGCTACCTGCTGGGCGTGCTCGAGCGGGCCGGCGTGGACACCCTGCAGGCCGAGGAGCTGACGGTCCTGCCGGGCGCGGAGGAGGTGCTGGCGCTGCTCGAGGTGCGCCGCCAGGTGGCCTCGGGCACCTGGGATCTGGTCGTCGTCGACTGCGCCCCGACCGGCGAGACGCTGCGGCTGCTGGCGCTGCCGGAGGCGCTGCGCTGGTATGTCGAGAAGGTGTTCCCGGCCCAGCGGCGGGCGCTCAAGGCGCTGCGGCCCGTGCTGTCGCGGGTGAGCGGCCCCGCGGTGCCCGAGGACTCGGTGTTCGACGCCGTGACCACCCTGCACCGGGAGCTGACCGAGGTGCGGGCGGTCCTGACCGACCCCTCGGCATCGGTGCGGGTGGTGCTCACTCCGGAGGCCGTCGTCGTCGCGGAGGCGCGGCGCACCCTCACCAGCCTGGCGCTGTACGGCTACCGCGTCGACGGCGTCGTCGCGAACCGGGTCTTTCCGGCCGGCAGCGACGACCCGTGGGTGCAGGGCTGGGTCGCGGCGCAGGCCGAGCAGCTCGCGGTCGTGCGCGCCGACGCGCGCGGCCTGCCGGTTCTCGTCCAGACCTACCGGTCGGCCGAGCCGGTGGGCGTCGAGGCGCTGACGGCGCTCGGCGCCGAGCTGTACGGCGACGCGGACCCGGCCGCCGACGCCGACCCGGCGGACGAGCTGCTGCAGGTCGAGCGCTCGCCCGAGGGCTTCGTGCTGTCGCTGTCCCTGCCGCTGGCGCGCGCCGACCAGCTCAGCCTGTCGCGCACCGGCGACGAGCTGGTCGTCACCGTCGCCGGTCACCGCCGGGTGCTGGCGCTGCCCAGCGCGCTGTGCCGCTGCGTCGTCGTCGGGGCCACGCTGACCGGCGGCCGGCTGGTCGTGCGCTTCGAGCCCGACCCGGCGCAGTGGCCCGTCTCGATGGGCGGGTCATGACCGACGAGCGCGTGGGGTCGGCCGCGGAGGAGGCGGCCCGGCTGTTCGCGGCCGCCGAGCAGTGGGCCCGGGCTCACGCCGGCCACCTGCTCGACAGCGACCACCTGGCGACGGGGTCGGCGGCGTGCACCGTCTGCCCGGTGTGCCAGGGCGTCTCGGTCCTGCGGGGCGTGCGCCCCGAGGCCGTGGAGCACCTGCTGGACGCCGCCGCCTCGCTGGTCGCGGCGCTGAAGGTGGCGGTGGCTCCCGCCCCCGGCAGCCCCGACCCCACCCGGCGCGGGCCCGGGGTCGAGCACATCGTCGTGCGCGAGGGCGACGGGGAGGACGCCGGATGGGCCTGACGATCGGTGTCGACATCGGCGGCACGAAGATCGCGGCGGGCGTGGTCGACGAGAACGGCACGGTCCTGGCGACGACACGCCGGCCCACGCCGAGCGCCTCGCCGGCCGACGTCGAGGACGTCATCGCCTCGTGCGTGGCCGAGCTGCGCAGCACGCATCCCGATGCCGCGGCGATCGGCATCGGGGCGGCCGGCTTCATCGACGCCGAGCGCAGCAAGATCTACGTCGCCCCGAACCTGGCCTGGCGCGACGAGCCGCTGCGCGACGCCGTCCAGGCCCGCACCGGCCTGCCGGTCGTCGTCGAGAACGACGCCAACGCCGCCGCCTGGGCCGAGCACCGGTTCGGCGCCGGCCGGGGCGAGGCTCACATGGTCATGGTCACCGTGGGCACCGGCATCGGCGGCGGCATCGTCCTGGACGGCCAGCTCTACCGCGGCCGGTTCGGCATCGGCGCGGAGTTCGGCCACATGCAGATGGTCCAGGCCGGCCGCCGGTGCGGCTGCGGCCAGCACGGTTGCTGGGAGCAGTACTGCAGCGGCCGCGCGCTGCTGCACGAGGCGCGGGAGATCGCCGACGTTCAGCGCGGGTACGGCGCGCGCCTGCTCGAGCTGGGCGGCGGCCGCCCCGAGGGGATCGAGGCGCCCGAGATCACCCAGGCCGCGCGGGAGGGCGATCCGGCGGCGCGGGACTGCTTCGAGGAGATCGGCAGCTGGCTCGGCCAGGGGCTGGCCGACCTGGCCGCCGTCCTGGACCCGGGGCTGTTCGTCATCGGGGGTGGCGTCGCCGACGCCGGCGAGCTGCTGCTGGCACCGGCCCGCCGGGTCTTCACCGAGCGGCTGACGGGCACCGGCTCCCGGCCGCAGGCGGCCATCCGGCCCGCCGCGCTGGGCAACGCGGCCGGTATGGTCGGTGCCGGGGACCTCGCCCGGTCGCGCTGACCGCGGTGCCCAGCCGGCGATGCGCGAGGCGCATGCGCCAGCCCCCGGGTTGCACGGAGAGTCATCGTGAGGCAACATTGCGTCATGACAAGCCGACACGCCGCCTCCACGACGGGAACTTCCGTCGCCGCCGTCTGCTGCTCCCGGCCGATGAGCCTCATCTCGGTCACGGACGCGGAGTCCAGCCTGGCGCTCATGTCGTGCTCGGCCTGCGCGCGGCACGCCTGGATGCGTGACGGCGTGCTGCTCGACCGCGAGCAGATGCTCGCCGCGATGAAGCAGCGGATCGCCGAGGCGCCGCGTCCCCAGGGTGGCCGGCCGCGCCGCAACCCCGAGGCGCCG
>JAOPWI010000381.1 GCA_025965755.1 Frankiales bacterium
GCCCGACGCCCGGCGGCGGCGGCGAGAGCGGCGGCGACGGCGTGCAGCCGGCGACCCTGCTCCGGCAGCGTCGGGGCGGCGAGGGCGAGCAGGTCGGCCCGCTCGAGGTGGCCGGTGTCCACCTCGCCGTCGCGCCACTCGGGGGAGCGCAGGACGCGCACGAGCAGGTCGCGGTTGGTCGTGACCCCGTGGACGCGTGCTCCGGCGAGGGCCGCTGCCAGCTTGGCCGTCGCCTCCTCGCGGGTGGCGCCGTGGGCCACGACCTTGGCCAGCATGGCGTCGTAGTGGACGCCCACGACCGAGCCGGTCTCGACGCCGCTGTCGACCCGGATGTCGCCCGGGACGTCGAAGCGGCTCAGGGTGCCGGTCGACGGGAGGAAGCCGGCGGCGGCGTCCTCGGCGTACAGCCGGGCCTCCACCGCGTGGCCCGTGACGGTGACGTCGGCGAGCGACGCGGGCAGGGCCTGGCCGTCGGCGACGAGCAG
Source organism: Frankiales bacterium (assembly GCA_025965755.1). Lineage (GTDB taxonomy): Bacteria > Actinomycetota > Actinomycetes > Mycobacteriales > SCTD01 > RYN-170. Next base: position 486 of record JAOPWI010000381.1, read on the forward strand.
CTGCAGGCGCACCAGGTCCAGCCCGGTGACCAGCTCGGTCACCGGGTGCTCGACCTGCAGGCGCGTGTTCATCTCGAGGAACCAGAACTGCTCGCCGGACAGCACGAACTCCACCGTGCCGACGCCCCGGTAGTCGACCGCGCGCGCGGCGGTCACGGCCGCCGCGAGCAACCGCTCGCGCACCGCCGGCGTGACCGCGGGCGAGGGCGCCTCCTCGACGACCTTCTGGTGACGGCGCTGCAGGGAGCAGTCGCGCTCGCCGAGCGCGAAGACCTGGCCGTGGGCGTCCGCGACGACCTGCACCTCGACGTGGCGGGGCCGCTGGACGTAGCGCTCGAGAAAGACGCGGCCGCTGCCGAAGGCCGATTCGGCCTCGCGCTGGGCGCTCGCGACGGCGTCGGCCAGCTGGTCGGCCGCCTCGACGACGCGCATGCCGCGGCCGCCGCCGCCGGCGCTGGCCTTGACCAGCACCGGGTAGCCGATGCCCTCGGCCAGGGCCACCAGGTCCGTGCCGGCCGACACCTCGCCTCCGGGCAGCACGGGCACGCCGGCGTCGGACATGAGCGCCTTGGCCTCGATCTTGCTGCCCATGGCGTCGATCGCCGCAGGCGGCGGGCCCACCCAGATCAGGCCGGCGTCGAGCACCGCCCGGGCGAAGGCGGCGTCCTCGGACAGGAAGCCGTAGCCGGGATGCACCGCGTCGGCTCCCGCGGCCAGCGCCGCGGCGATCACGAGGTCGCCGCGCAGGTAGGTGTCCGACGGCGCGTTGCCCGGCAGGTGGACCGAGGCCTGCGCCTCGGCGACGAACGGCGCGTCGGCGTCGGCGTCGGAGTAGACGGCGACCGTGCCGACGCCCATCGCGCGGGCGGTGCGGAAGACCCGGCGCGCGATCTCGCCGCGGTTGGCGACCAGGAGCGACCTCACATGCGGAAGACCCCGTAGCCCCCCTTCACCCCCTCGACCGGACCGTTGTGGATGACCGACAGGCACAGGCCGAGGACCGTACGGGTGTCCCGCGGGTCGATGATCCCGTCGTCGTAGACCCGGCCGGAGTTGGCCAGGGCCAGTGACTCGGACTCGATCTGCGCCTCGACGAGGGCCCGCATCTGCGTGTCCTGCTCCTCATCGAAGGGCAGCCCGCGGGACTCCGCCGACTGCTTGGCCACGATGGACAGCACGCCGGCCAGCTGCGCCGGCCCCATGACGGCCGACTTGGAGCCTGGCCAGGCGAACAGGAAGCGTGGCCCGTACGCCCGGCCGCACATGCCGTAGGTGCCGGCGCCGTAGGAGGCGCCCAGCACCAGGGTCAGGTGCGGGACCTTGCTGTTGCTGACCGCGTTGATCATCTTGGCGCCGTCCTTGATGATGCCGGCCTGCTCGTAGTCCTTGCCGACCATGTAGCCGGTGGTGTTCTGCAGGAACAGCAGCGGCGTGTCGACCTGGTTGGCCAGCTGGATGAACTGCGCGGCCTTCTCGGCCTCCTCGCTGAACAGCACGCCCCGCGCATTGGCCAGCACGCCGACCGGGTAGCCGTGGATGCTCGCCCAGCCGGTGACCAGCGACGCGCCGTACATCGGCTTGAACTCATCGAAGCGCGACCCGTCGACGACCCGGGCGAGCACCTCGCGCGGGTCGAACGGCACGCGCAGGTCGGCGCTCGCGATGGCCAGCAGCTCCTCCCCGTCGTGCACCGGCGGGTCCGCCGGCTGGGTCGGGCCGGGGCCCTGCTTGCGCCAGTTGAGCCGCGCCACGATCTGCCGGCCGAGCCGGATGGCGTCGTGCTCGTCGACGGCCAGGTGGTCGGCGAGGCCGGACACCCGGGCGTGCATCTGCGCCCCGCCGAGCGACTCGTCGTCGCTCTCCTCGCCGGTCGCCATCTTGACCAGCGGCGGGCCGCCGAGGAACACCTTGGCGCGCCCCTCGACCATGACGATGTAGTCGCTCATGCCGGGCACGTAGGCGCCGCCGGCCGTGGAGTTGCCGAACACCAGCGCGATCGTCGGGATGCCGGCCTGCGACAGCCGCGTGAGGTTGCGGAACATCGCGCCACCGGGGATGAAGATCTCGGCCTGCGTCGGCAGGTCCGCGCCGCCGGACTCCACCAGGTTGATGAGCGGCAGCCGGTTCTCCCGGGCGATCTCCATCGCCCGGGAGATCTTGCGGCTGGTGTAGGGGTTGGTCGCCCCTCCGCGCACGGTGGGGTCGTTGGCGATGAGCAGGCACTCGACGCCCTCGACCACCCCGATGCCGGTCACCAGGCTCGCCCCGACGGGGAACGTCGTGCCGTACGCCGCCACCGGCATGAGCTCGAGAAACGGGCTGTCGCGATCGAGGAGCAGCTCGATGCGCTCGCGGGGGAGCAGCTTGCCGCGCGCGTGGTGCCGCGCGACGTACTTGTCCCCACCTCCGGCCCGGGCGGCGTCGAGCTGCTCTTCCACGAGGGCGAGCTGCGTGAGCATCGCCTCGCGGTTGTCTGGGGTGCCGCGATCGCGGCTGGTAAGGACCGGCACGGGCGGAAGGTAGCGCAGCCGCCTGCGTGAGGTGAACGGGCGTTAGCATTCCTGCCAGCCGCATCCGTGACCGCAGGAGGACCGTTGAAGACCACGCTGTACGACGCCGAGCACGAAGCCTTCCGGGCCTCGGTGCGGTCCTTCCTGGACAAGCACGTGGTGCCCTTCCACGACCAGTGGGAGAAGGACGGCATCGTCGACCGCGCGGTCTGGCTCGAGGCCGGCAAGCAGGGCCTGCTCGGCATGGACAGCCCGGTCGAGTTCGGCGGCGGCGGCGTCAAGGACTTCCGCTACAACTGCGTGCTCAACGAGGAGCTCATCCGGGCCGGCGCGACCGGCTTCGGCCTGACGCTGCACAACGACGTCATGGCGCCGTACATGAACGAGCTCACGACCGACGAGCAGAAGGCGCGCTGGCTGCCGGGCTTCACCAGCGGCGAGCTCATCACCGCCATCGCCATGAGCGAGCCGGGCGCGGGCTCGGACCTGCAGGGCCTGCGCACCACCGCCGTCAAGGACGGCAGCGACTTCATCGTCAACGGGTCCAAGACCTTCATCACCAACGGCATCAACTCCGACCTGGTGCTCGTCGTCGCGCGCACCGACCCGGAGGCCGGCGCGCGCGGGTTCTCGCTGCTGATGATCGAGCGCGGCATGAAGGGCTTCGAGCGCGGCCGCAACCTGGAGAAGGTCGGCCTGAAGGCCCAGGACACCGCGGAGCTGTTCTTCGACGACGTCCGGGTGCCGGCCACCAACGTGGTCGGCAAGGAGGGCGGCGGCTTCATCCACCTCATGGAGAAGCTGCCGCAGGAGCGCCTGTCCATCGCCGTCAACGCCGTCGCGGCGGCGCGCTACATCTTCGACGTGACGGTGGAGTACTGCAAGACGCGCACCGCGTTCGGCAAGCCGATCGGCTCCTTCCAGCACAACCGCTTCGTGCTGGCCGAGATGGCCACGGAGCTGGAGTTCGCCGAGATCTACATCGAGAAGGCCGTGCGCGAGCACAACGCGGGTCGCTACACCGCGACCGACGCCGCGATGGCCAAGTGGTTCACCACGGAGATGCAGAAGAGGGTCGTCGACCGCTGCCTGCAGCTGCACGGCGGCTACGGCTACATGACCGAGTACCGCGTGGCCAAGGCCTTCCAGGACTCGCGCATTCAGACGATCTACGGCGGTACGACCGAGGTCATGAAGGAGATCATCGGCCGGACGCTCGGTGTCTGACCTGCGCCCGCTGCGGGACGGCTCGCTGTCGGACGTGCTTCCGCCGCACTACCCGACCTGCCTGGGGTGCGGTCCCGACGCCGCGCACGGCTACCACCTCTCGGTTCGCCGTGACGGCGAGGACGCGGTCGTCACCGACTACGTCTTCGGGCCGGAGAAGTCCGGCGCGCCGGGCATCGCCCACGGCGGCGCCGTGGCCACGGTGGCCGACGACGTGCTCGGTTACCTGCTCCATGTCGCCCGCGTTCCGGGTGTGACGCGCCGGCTCGAGGTGGACTACCTCAAGCCGGTGCTGGTCGGCGTCACCTACACGGTCCGCGCGCAGCTGGACCGGCGGGACGGGCGCAAGCTGTTCGTGTCGTGCGCGGGCACCGGCCCGGACGGCGTCGAGGCGTTCCGCGCGACCGGGCTGTTCCTCGTCGTGGGGCTCAGCCACTTCCAGGTGGGCGCGACGTCGGGCGAGGGGCGTCCGCCGGTCGCGCCCTAACCCCAGTCCGGGCTGCGGCGCGCGAGCAGCGCCGACAGCGCCATGCGGCGCAGCAGCCGGGCCAGGCGCTCGTCCGGCACGCGGGTGTCGACCAGCGCCGTGCTGTTGAGCAGGGCCAGCGTCGAGGCGACCACGACGGCCACCTCGGCCTCGTCCAGGTCCTCCCGCAGCCTGGCCAGCACGGCGCGCCACACCTGCTCGTACGCCCGCTGACGCCCGCGCAGCGACCGCCGCACCTCCTCGCCGAGCGCCCGCTGCTCGCGTGCCCAGACGCTGAGCAGCGCCCGCTCGCCGACCGAGAAGTCGACGTGCAGGTCGACGAGGGACTCGAGCGCGGACTGCGGCTCGGGGTGCTCGGTCGGGATGTGCTGCGCGCCCTCCAGCATGCGGCTCATCGCGCGGTCGCAGAGCGACTCGAGCAGCGCCTGCTTGGACGCGAAGTGGCGGTAGACGCCCGGGCCGGTGATGCCGGCGGCGGCGCCGATGTCGTCGATCCCGACCGCGTGGTAGCCGCGGGCCGCGAACAGGTCGGTGGCGGCCTCGAGCAGCAGGGCTCGGCGCGGTGGGGCGGGCGCGGGCGAAGGCATGGCGGCCAGGCTAGCCCGCTGTTAGCGTGCGTTCACATGAGCGCAGCACCAGACATGGGCCAGTTGCTGATCGACCTGCGGGCCGAGCACGAGGAGCTCGCCGGCATCGTGCGCGGCGCCGACCTCCGCACGACCACCCCGGCGAAGGGGTGGGACGTCGGGGACTCGGTGGCGCACCTGCACGGCACCAACATCGAGGCGACCAGGGCGGCGGCGCGGCCGGAGGAGTTCCGGGCCGGCCTCACGCAGCTGACCGGCGACGGTCAGGACTTCCTGCAGCGGCAGATCGACGAGGGCCGGGCCATGGGCGGCGAGGGGCTCATGACCGCCTGGGCGCAGGCCTTCGACGGGATGTGCGCGGCCTTCGCCGCGCTCCAGCCCGGCACGAAGGTGCCCTGGTACGGCCCCCCGATGAGTCCGGTCTCCTTCGCGACCGCCCGGCTGATGGAGTACTGGGCGCACGGCCAGGACATCGCCGACGGCCTCGGCGTCACCCGCACCCCGACCGCGCGGCTGCGCCACATCGCCCACCTGGGCGTGCGCACGCGCGGGTTCAGCTACGTCATCCGCGGCCAGGAGCCGCCGCCCGTCGACGTGCGGGTGGAGCTGCAGGCCCCGGACGGCCAGACCTGGACGTGGGGCACCGGGCCCGACCGGGTCACGGGCCCGGCGGTCGACTTCTGCCTGCTGGTGACCCAGCGGCGGCACCGCGACGACCTGTCGCTCACCGCGACGGGCGAGGCGGCGCAGAGCTGGCTGGGCATCGCGCAGGCCTTCGCCGGCACGCCCGGCCCGGGCCGGGCTCCGCTGGGCGCGACGGCATGACCGACGCCTGGAGCACCCCGGAGCGGCTGGCCCTGCGCGCGCTCGCGCGCGACATCGTGGCCAAGGAGGTCAGGCCCCACATCGACGAGTGGGAGCAGGCCGGCGAGCTGCCCCGGTCGCTGCACAAGACCTTCGCCGAGGCGGGCCTGCTCGGACTCGGCTTCGCCGAGGAGGTCGGCGGCAGCGGCGGGGACAGCGTGGACAGCGGCATCCTCACCGAGGAGCTGCTGCTCGGCGGCGGGTCCGGCGGGCTGGTGGCCAGCCTGATGACCCATGGCATCGCCTGCCCCCACATCGCCCAGAACGGCTCGCAGGAGCTGATCGACCGCTACGTGCGGCCGACGCTGGCGGGGGACCTCATCGGCGCGCTCGCCGTCACCGAGCCGGGCGGCGGCTCGGACGTCGCCAGTCTGCGCACCCGGGCGGTCCGCGACGGCGACAGCTGGATCATCAACGGCGCCAAGACCTACATCACCTCGGGCGTGCGGGCCGACTTCGTCACCGTGGCCGTGCGCACCGGCGGCCCGGGACACGGCGGCATCTCGCTGATCGTCGTCGACAAGGGCACGCCCGGCTTCACCGTCAGCAAGCGCCTGGACAAGATGGGCTGGCGCAGCTCGGACACCGCAGAGCTGGCCTTCGTCGACGTCCGCGTGCCGCTCGGCAACCTGGTCGGCGAGGAGGGTCGCGGCTTCGTCCAGATCATGCAGCAGTTCCAGAGCGAGCGGATCAGCATGGCGGTCCAGGCGTACGCCATGGCGCAGCGCTGCCTCGACCTGTCGCTGCAGTGGGTGCAGGACCGGGAGACCTTCGGGCGTCCGCTGTCCAGCCGCCAGGTCATCCGGCACAAGCTGGCCGACATGGCCCGGCGCACGTGGGAGGCCAAGACCTGCACGCGGGCCGCGATGGCGCAGTGGATGGAGACCGGCGACGCCGTGCTCGAGGTCTCGATGGCCAAGAACACCGCCTGCGGCGCCTGCGACCACGTCGTGGACGAGGCGGTCCAGCTGTTCGGGGGGCTCGGCTACATGCGCGAGTCGGAGGTCGAGCGGCACTACCGCGACAGTCGCATCCTGCGCATCGGTGGCGGCACGGATGAGGTCATGAAGGAAATCATCGCCAAGCGGCTCGGCATCTAGACCCGCCGGTGCCGGCGTGCGCGGGGCGCACGCCGGCACCGGCGGTGAAGCGGGAGCACAGCTAGCTGGCGTCGTCCGCGCTCTCCTTGGCGGCCTCCACGTCGCTGGTGGCGCCGTCCGACTCGCGCTCGAAGGCGCCCTCGACCGCGAGGTCGCTGCTGGTCTGGTCCGCGACCTCGGACGCCATCTCCTTGTCGTCGACACCGTCGCCCGCGGGGCGCGTGGTGCCGGCGCCGGTGGCCGGCGTACTGCTGGTCTCGCTCATCGTTCTCCTTCGGCGTGCGTCTGGGGTGTCGTCGAACTCGGGCAGGCCTGCCCAGGCGGCCCTACCCCGCAACCCGGCCGGCGCACCGCGGGCTGTGGTGCGCCTCACGGCCGGCGGCCCACGACCGGTGGAGACGCGCGTCGGGCAGCACGCCGACGCAGTGGTGTACACTTAGTCTCGGTTGTTGCATCTCGCACGTTCTCAGAACGCCCGCGGTGTAGTCGCGGGAAGGTTCCGTGCACTGCTCCCCGAGCCGGAGGCGTCGGCACAGCCAGGGGCCGCAACCGTGGCCCCTCTGTCTGATCAAGAGGGTATTCACATGGCACAGGGCACCGTGAAGTGGTTCAACGCTGAGAAGGGCTTCGGCTTCATCGCCCAGGATGGCGGCGGCCCGGACGTCTTCGTCCACTTCTCCGCCATCTCCGGCGACGGCTACAAGTCGCTCGACGAGAACCAGCGGGTCGAGTTCGAGGTCACGCAGGGCCAGAAGGGCCCGCAGGCCGAGCAGGTCCGCGCGGTTTAGTCCCACCAGCTTCCCGCGAAGGCCCCCGCCCACCAGGGCGGGGGCCTTCGCGCTGTCCGGGCCCGATCTTCGGGTCCCCCCGCCGTGCGGTCCCGCGCCCAGTGGGCAGGATGGTCGTCATGGGAGTCGCAGCAGCCGCCACGCACACCGGTCTGGTCCGGGACGGCAACGAGGACGCGTACGCCCTCGCCGAGCGCACCTGGGTCGTGGCCGACGGCATGGGCGGGCACAGCGGCGGTGAGGTGGCCGCCGGCATCGCCGCCGAGGTCGCCGTGACCGCCGCGCCCGACCGGGCCGTCGACGCCGCGCACGCCGCGGTGCTCGCCGCCAGCACCGACGGGCTGTCCGACATGGGCACGACGCTGGTGCACGCCGTGCAGGCGGGGGAGGAGCTGCAGGTGCGCTGGGCGGGCGACAGCCGCGCCTACCTGCTCGACGAGGCCGGGCTGCACGCCCTGACGCGCGACCACAACCAGGCCGAGCAGCTGCTGGCGGCCGGGCACATCACCGCCGACCAGGCCCGCACCCATCCGGGTCAGTACCGCCTCACCCGCGCCCTCGGCCTGGGCCGACCGGGGGCTCCCGGCAGTGACCAGGTGTCGGTGCCGGCCCGCGGCCGGCTGCTGCTGTGCACCGACGGGCTGACCAGCGAGGTCGATGACCCGGGCATTGCCGGGCTGCTGGCGCAGGGCGACCCGCAGCAGGCCGCGGACGCGCTGGTCGAGGCGGCGGTGCGCGCCGGCGGTCGCGACAACGTGACCGTCGTCGTGGTCGACCTGCCCTAGCTGCGCAGCCCCGACAACACGGGGACCAGCTCGTCGAGCAGCTCGCGGGCCAGAAAGCCGGTGCGCCCGACGCGGGCAGCCAGCCGGTCGCCGGCGGCGGCGTGGACGTACTGGCCCCACACGGCGGCCTGCGCCGGCTCGCACCCGCGGGCCAGCAGGCCGGCGACGACGCCGGCCAGCACGTCCCCGGAGCCCGAGGTGCCCAGCCCGATGCCGCCGGCCTCGTCGGCCCACTGCGCCCCGTCGGGGCACGAGACGATCCCGCGGGCCGCGACGACCGCGCCGTAGCGGGCCGCGACGTCGTGCGCGGACAGGCTCTCGTCCCCGCCGGCCAGCGCGGCCATCTCGCCGGAATTGGGGGTCAGCACCAGCCGGCCCGTGAGCCGCTCGGTCAGGTGGGGCCGCTTCGCCAGGGCGGTGAGGGCCACCGCGTCCAGGACGACCGCCGCCTCCTCGGACAGCCGGGGCAGCACCAGCTCGAGCAGAGTGCCGGTCTCCTGCGTGCCGAGCAGGCCGGGCCCGACGACCACCACGGACGCTCCCTCGGCGGCGGCCACGACGTCGTCGGCCGCGTCGGGGGACAGCGAGCCGTTGGACGCCGCAGCCAGCCCCAGGACGCGGGCCTCCGGCAGCGACACTCCCAGCGCCGCCTGGGTGGACCGGACCGTGGCCACCTGCAGCCGTCCGCCACCGGCCCGCAGCGCGGCCAGGCCGGCCAGCAGGACGGCGCCCGGCGTGCTGTCGGACCCGCCGACGACGAGCACGGTGCCCCGGTCGTGCTTGTCACCGCTGTCGCCCGGCTCGGGCAGCGGCCACTCGCGCAGCAGCCGGGGCGTGACGGTGCGCGGCTCGCTAGCGCGGGGCACGGGGCACGTCCGGCTCGGTGGTGACGGTCTCGTGCTGCTCCTCCAGAGGCGCGGCCTCGTTGTAGCGGGTGAGCGTCGGCAGCCCGTCCCGGAAGGTGTAGGAGGTGACCGAGCAGTTGGCCACCTCGGCCGCACGGTCGATGGCCAGGATGTCCTTCTCGCCCATGTCCTCCACGATGTAGCGCACCAGCAGCACGACGACCTGGTGGGCGACCAGCAGCACCCGCTCGCCCTGGCAGTGCGCCCGCATCTCGTCGATCACGGCACGCAGCCGCAGGGCGACGTCGGACCACGACTCCCCGCCGGGAGGCCGGTGGTAGAACTTGCCGAGCCGCGTCCGGCGCTCCGACTCGTCCGGAAACAGCGTCGTGATGCCCTTGCGGGTGAGCCCGTCCAGGACGCCGAACTCCCGCTCCCGCAGCCGCTCGTCGACGCGGAGCGGCAGCTGCAGCCCGGCCGCCTCGAGGGCGATGCGGGCCGTCTCCTGCGCGCGGACGTACGGCGACGTCCAGAGCACCGTGGGGCGGTCGTCCTGCTCGGACAGCCAGGTCCCGAGGGCCGCGGCCTGCCGCTCGCCGAGCGGCGACAGCGGCACGTCCATGTCGCGCTCGGCGATGTCGATCCGCTCGAGCTCCTCGGCCTCGGCCCTGTCGCGGGCGACGTTGCCCGAACTCTCGCCGTGGCGCACCACCCACAGGCCGTCCGGCCAGGTCTTTGCCAGCACGGGCACCTCCTGCCCCCGTGGCAGCGCCGCCACACGGCAGGACCGCCGGCTTGATCGCGGGTAGCCTGAGCGCCATGCGCAGGCTGCTGACACCCGGCTGGGTGCTCTTGCACCTGTTCGCGCTCGCGGTCGTCGGCGGATGCCTGGCCGCGGGGCGCTGGCAGTGGAACCGCGGGGTGGAGTTCGAGCGGTTCCAGAACTACGCGTACGGCGTGGAGTGGTGCATCTTCGGGGCCTTCGCCGTCTTCATGTGGGTCAAGACCATCCGCGACGCGTTCGACCCGGAGTTGCAGGCCGGCGACGAGCCGGTGCCGGAGCCGGCGAGCCAGCCGGCCCCGACGGCTGCCGCGCCGGTCGACGAGGACGCCGACGACGAGCTCGCGGCGTACAACGCCCGCCTGGCCTGGCTGAACGCGAACCCCCGCCAGTGACCGGCGCCCTGCTGCGGTTCCGCGTGCTCGCCTGGGTCGTCGGCACGCTGCTGCTGCTGCTCACGCTCGGTGTGGTCCTGCGCTACGGCTTCGACCGGCCGACGCTGTCGCGCACCGTCTCCCCGGTCCACGGGCTGCTCTACATCGTGTACCTCGTCGCGATGGCCGACCTCGGGCGCCGGGTCGGCTGGCCGGTCAAGCGGATGGCCGTGCTGGCGCTGGCCGGGGTGGTGCCGCTGCTGTCGTTCGTGGCCGAGCGCGGCGTCACGCGCGAGCTGCGCGCCCGTCCGCGCTGAGCCGCCCGCCCGGGCTGCTGCTGCTGGCCGCCCTGCCGCTGCTCGCCGGCTGCACCCTGCCCGCGGCGCAGGAACCGCTGCCCGCGCCGGTGCCCTCGCCGGTTGCCTCGCCGGTGGGGTCGGCCCGCGCGCTGCTCGACGGACTGCGGGTGCAGGGGCGGGGGCCGCTGACCGGGTACGAGCGCGAGGCCTTCGGGCCGGCCTGGGCCGACGTCGACCGCAACGGCTGCGACACCCGCAACGACGTGCTGCGGCGCGACCTCGGCGAGGTGGTGCTCAAGCCCGGCACCCGCGGCTGCGTGGTGCTCTCCGGCACCCTCACCGACCCGTACACCGGCCGGCAGGTCGTCCATGTCCGCGGTGGGGGAACGGTGGAGGTCGACCACGTCGTGGCGCTGGCCGATGCCTGGCAGAAGGGGGCTGCGGGCTGGACCGCCCAGCAGCGGCGGTCCTTCGCCAACGACCCGCTCGAGCTGCTGGCGGTGGGCACCCAGATCAACCGGGCCAAGGGCGCAGGCGACGCGGCGACGTGGGTGCCGCCGGCGCGCTCGGCGCGGTGCGCCTTCGCGGCGCGGCAGGTGGCGGTCAAGGCGCGGTACCGCCTCGGCGTCACCGCGGCCGAGCGGGACGCGCTGGCCCGGCTGCTCGCGCCCTGCCCGCAGCAGCCCGTCCCGACCGGGTAGCCGTGCGCCAGACTGCGGCCATGACCCGACCCGCGGCGCTGCTGGCCCGGTCCCTCGCGCTGCCGCTGCTGGCCCTGCCGCTCGCGCTGCTGCTCGCCGGCTGCGGGAGCGGCGGCGAGGTCTCCGAGCCGCCGGTGGCCGGCCCGTCGGCGGCAGCGGGGACCGTCGAGGTCGAGGTGGGCAGCGTCGGGCGCGTCCGGGCCGAGGTCGCGGACGACGACGCGGAGCGGGCGTCCGGCCTCATGGGGCGCTCGGCGGTGCCGGCCGGCACCGGCATGGTGTTCCGCTATCCCGCGCCGGTCGAGGCGCGCTTCTACATGTACCGCGTGCCGATCCCCCTCACGGCCGTCTTCGCCCGTGACGGCAAGGTGGTCGGCATCAGCCTCATGCCGCCGTGCCCGTTCGCGGAACCGCAGGACTGCCCGACGTACGGCCCGGAGCAGCCCTTCGACACCGTTCTGGAGACGGCCCCGGCCACCGTGTCCGGCAAGGTCCGGGTGGGGGACACCCTTCGCGTCTTCGGGTGACCCTGGGCGCAACCAGGCGGGGCCGTCGACGCGCTGTAGTAGACAAACCGCATGCCGCAGACCCCTCCCGCCTCCAGCGAGGTCCGCGCGTGGGCCCAGGCCAAGGGCCTGGACGTCGGTGACCGGGGACGGCTGCGCGCGGACGTGGTCGCCGCCTACCTGGCCGACCAGCAGGGGGCGCGCAAGAGCCGCCCGAGCGCGCCGGAGCCGCTGGACGGGGTGGCCGCCCTGCAAGAGCGGGTGGCCGGGCTCGAGGAGCAGGTCAACGCCCTGAGCGGCACCCTGCAGGCGGTTCAGGAGCGGCTCGAGGCGATGACGCAGGTGCAGATCCGCCGGCGCCCGAGCCTGCGCCGCCGCCTCTCGGGCTGATCCCCGCCACCTGACTGGGCGGGATCTGCCCCCAAACCGGCGCGCGGCCCCTAACCTCGCAGCATGTCCGGACGGGCGTCTCGGTGGGGTACCCAGCGGGGACGCGCGCGGCTGGCCCGTGAGCTGGCCCTGCTGGCTGCGCTGTACGCCGTCTACTCGCTGTCCCGCATGCTCGTCGACGCGACGCCCGAGGAGGCCGTCCTGCGCGGCCTGGCCGTCCTGGGGCTGGAGCGCGATCTGGGCCTGGACATCGAGCGCGGCATGGTCGACGCCCTGCTCGGGACCCCGGGGGCAGCGCTGGTCGCCGGCTATCTGTACGCCTCCCTGCACTACACGGTGACGCCCGCCGTGCTGCTGTGGCTCTACCGCTCGCATCCCGTGCGCTACGGGAGCGCGCGCACCGTCCTGGCCGCGTCGACGCTGGTCGCGCTGGTCGGCTACTGGCGCTGGCCGACCGCGCCGCCGCGGCTGCTGCCGGGCGGCGGCTACCCGGACGTGCTGTGGCTGTACTCCCGCTGGGGCTGGTGGGGCGCCGACGCCAGCGCGCCCCGCGGTCTCGGTGCCCTGACCAACGAGTACGCCGCCATGCCCTCGATGCACGTCGGCTGGGCCCTGTGGGCCGGCCTGGCGGTCCTCGTCTTCGCCCGGCGCAGGTGGGTCCGCGCGCTCGGCGCGGCCTATCCGGCGGTGACCGTCCTCGTCGTCATCGCGACGTCGAACCACTACCTGCTGGACGCCGTGGCCGGCGCGGCCGTCGTGCTCGCCGTCGCGACGGCGGTCCTGGCGCGCCAGGCGGTCGGGCGAGCCCGCCCGGCCGCACCGCCC
>JAOPWI010000435.1 GCA_025965755.1 Frankiales bacterium
CGTGCGCGGGCAGGCCGCCGCCGCGGCGATCAAGGCGAGCGCCGAGGAGGCGCCCGGCTCGCCCGGTCGCGAGCCCGGCATCGGCAGCGGCCGGGCCGACGCCCGCCTCCTGGGCGAGCTCACCGACGGCTCGCGCGCGTTCAGCACCGCCTTCGTCGACGACGGCGCGTACGTCGACCCGACCGGCAGCCGCCTCGTGACCACCCGGCGGTTCGTGCCGACCGGTGGGGAGCAGGGACCGGCCGCCCTGACGGCCTCGGCCGGCACGCTCGCCGCGGGCGGCACGACGACCGGCTCCGTGCCGAAGGGCAGCCTGGTCAGCCAGCGCTGGAGGTTCACGCCGCCGAACCGGGTCGGCGTGGTGGGCACCTTCCGGACGGCGACGCCGACCGTCACGGCCAGCCCGAGCGCCACCCCTACCGTCGAGGTCGTCGACGCGGTGCCCTTCGCGACGCTGTCGCCGCTCGAGGGCGAGCGCGGGCGCCCGTCGCCGTCCCGCGAGGTCGTGCGGGCCACGCTCGGGCCCGGCGGCCAGAGCGCGCTGCTGCTGTCCTTTGGGGTGCGCGCCGGCCAGACGTTCACCGTGCGGGGCGCGTCCGGCGGCGGAGCCCCGCTGTTCGTCTGGCTGCCGGGAGGCGGCGGCTCGCTGGCGTCGTCCTATCTCGAGCCCGACGAGGAGGTCGAGATCGGCACCGGCGAGCAGGCCTACGTCGCGCCGACCACCGGCCGCTACCTCGCCGGCTTCGTGCTCACCGAGGACGGCGGCCAGCGCGGCGCCTACTCGCTGTCGATCGAGCACCCGGAGCCGGCCGGCCGCGTCGTCGCGCCGGTCGTGACGACCGCCGGCACCGCGGGCCTGCCGTTCCGCGTCAGCTGGGCTGGCGGCCGTACGCACACCGTGCAGTGGATGACCCGCAGCCGCGGCGCGTCCGGCTGGGTGAGCGGCCCGTGGCGCACCTGGCTGTCCGGCACCGCGGCCGGCTCCGCCGTCTTCGGCGCGGGCAACCGGCCCACGGCCGTGCGGCCCGGGCAGACCTTCTACCTGCGGGTCATCGCCACCGACGACCTCGGCGACACCGGCCCCCTGTCCGCGGCCGTGCCGGCCACCGTGCCCTACGACGAGCGCGCGACCGGGCTGCGCTACAGCAGCGGCTGGTCCGCGATCTCGGCGTCCGGCCGGTTCCTGAGCACCCTGCGCGTGGCCACCGCGCCGGGCCGCATCGTGCGGCTGTCGGCCGAGGCCAGCGAGATCAGCGTGATCGGCGACCGGTGCGCCATCTGCGGCCAGGTCGACGTCTACGTGGACGGCGCCCGTCGGGCGCGTGTCGACACCCGCGCCGCCAACACGCAGAGCCGGGCCGTGCTCTGGCGGTCGGGCCTGCTTCCGGGCGGCATCCGCAACCACGTCCTCGAGCTGCGCACGGTCGGCACGCCGGGCCGTCCGACCGTCCGGCTGGACGGCGTGGCGTTGCGCCGGTGAGCCGCCCCCTGGTGCTCGCCTCCGCGTCGCCGGCCCGGCTGCGCCTGCTGCGCGACGCCGGCCTGGACCCCTCGGTCGTCGTCAGCGGGGTCGACGAGGACGCGATCACGCACGACGACCCGCTGCAGCTCGTCCGCGCCCTCGCCGTCGCCAAGGCGACCGCCGTGGCCTCTGGCGCCGTGCCCGACGGGGCCCTGGTCGTCGGCTGCGACTCGATGCTCGTGCTCGACGGCGACGTGCTGGGCAAGCCGGCCACCCCCGCGGAGGCGCTGCGGCGCTGGCAGCGCATGCGCGGCCGGGAGGGCGTGCTGGCCACCGGGCACTGCGTCGTGGACACCCGGACGGGGCGCAGCGAAGACGGTGTCGCGACGACCGTCGTGCGCTTCGGAACCCCGGACGACGAGGAGGTGCAGGCCTACGTCGCCAGCGGCGAGCCGCTCGGCGTTGCCGGCGCCTTTACCCTGGACGGGCGGTCGGCGCCGTTCCTCGCCGGCATCGACGGCGACCCCGGCAACGTCATCGGACTGTCCCTGCCGCTCCTGCGCGAGCTGCTCGGCCGGCACGGAGTGAGGATCACGGACCTGTGGCGACGCTGAAGATCGGGCCGCTGGCGGTCGACCCGCCGGTCGTGCTGGCCCCCATGGCCGGCGTCACGAACGCCGCCTTCCGCACGCTGTGCCGCGAGTACGGCGCCGGCCTCTACGTCAGCGAGATGGTGTCGGCCCGCGCCCTGGTCGAGGCCAACGCCTCGACGCTGCGCAAGGCGTCGTTCGGTGCCGACGAGGACATCCGCAGCCTGCAGCTGTACGGCGTCAACCCCTACTACGTCGGCGAGGCCGTGCGCCGCGTCGTCGAGCAGGAGGGCGTCAGCCACGTCGACCTCAACATGGGCTGCCCGTCGCCCAAGGTGACCCGCCACGGCGGGGGAGCCGCGTTGCCCGTCCACACCAAGCTGCTCGCCAGCATCGTGCGGGCCGCGGTGCAGGCGGCCGGGTCGGTGCCCGTGACGGTGAAGATGCGCAAGGGCGTCGACGACCAGACGCTGACCTTCCTGCAGGCCGGCCGCGCGGCGGCGGACGAGGGCGCCGCAGCGGTCGCGCTGCACGCGCGCACCGCCGAGCAGCTCTACTCCGGACGGGCCGACTGGCCGGCCATCGCGGAGCTCAAGCAGGCGCTGCCCGACGTGCCCGTGCTCGGCAACGGCGACATCTGGCTGGGCTCCGACGCGGTGCGCATGCAGCAGGAGACCGGCTGCGACGGCGTCGTCGTCGGCCGGGGCTGCCTGGGCCGGCCGTGGCTGTTCCGCGACCTCGTGGACGCGTTCGCCGGCCGCCCGGTCCAGCCCCCGCCCACCCTCGGCGGGGTCGCCGACGCCATGCGCCGGCACGCCCGGCTGCTCGCCGAGCACTTCGAGGACGAGGCGTTCGGCGTGCGCGACTTCCGCAAGCACGTCGGCTGGTACCTCACCGGCTATCCGGCCGGCGGGCAGCGCCGTCGCGCCATGGCGATGGCCGGCTCGCTGGCCGAGCTCGACGGCCTGCTCGACGAGCTCGACCGGGACGCCGTGCTTCCACCCGAGCTGGACGGCGCCCCGCGCGGCCACACCCACGGTCCCAAGCTGCCGACGCTGCCCCACGGCTGGCGGGAGTCGGCCGACGACCCCCGCCCGCCCGGTGCCGAGGCCGACGCGTGGACGTCCGGGGGCTGAGCGCGGAGATAGCCCGTTCGGGTCATCGCGTCAGCGCGTCCGGCGGTCGACACCTCTCGTGCGAGACGTCGGCGACAAGGAGGCAGGCATGTCCGAGGTGAGGCTGCTCAGCAGCTGGGACGGCTACTGCGGCCCCTGTGACGACGAGCGCCCGCTGGCGCTCACCGAGACCGGGCCCTTCGGCTTCCGGGCGTGGCGCACGGGCACCCGCCCGGCCGACCGCGTGCTGACCCTGATCTGCCGGCTGTGCGGCCAGTGGCAGATCGTCGCCCGCGACGAGCGCGAGGACCCCGCGGTCGTGCTGGTCCCCGAGCCCGAGGTGGCGCCGTTCGTGCTCGCCGCCCAGCAGGCCCCGGTCTGGCAGGAGCCCGTCACCGAGCAGGACGAGCAGCCGGGTGTGGCCGGGTACCAGGCGCCGGCCGAGCCCGCCTACCCCCCGGTCTACGAGCCGCCGCTGCAGCCGGCCTACGAGGTCTCCACCCTGCACCCGCCGGCCGAGCCCGCGCCCGGCCCGCCGGTGACCCACCCGATCGCGCTGTCGCCCGCGCCGCCCCTGGTCCCGCCGCCGTCGTACGAGCCCGCGCCCTTCCAGCCCGCCGCGTCCTACGAGCCGGTCCACGTCGTCGCGCCGCAGGAGTACGCGCCGGTTCCGGTGCCCCGCCTGCAGCCGGTGTCGGCGCCCGAGGGCGCCGACCTGTCGACCGTCCTCGAGCTGCTCAGCCAGGGCCTGGAGCTCGCCGGCCCGGGGGCCACCGACAGGGCCTAGCCCTACCCTGGGAGGTCCGCGCGTCGACCCCCTGGAGTGCCCATGCCGTCCCTGCTGCTGTCGCGCCGCGATCTTGAGTTCCTGCTGTACGAGTGGCTCGACGTGGAGCTGCTGACCAAGCGGCCGCGGCACGCCGAGCACTCCCGGGAGACGTTCGACGCGGTGCTCGACCTGGCCGAGCAGGTGGCCACGCGCGACTTCGCGCCGCACAACAAGAAGGCCGACGAGAACGAGCCGACCTTCGACGGCACGACCGTGACGCTCATCCCCGAGGTGAAAAAGGCGCTGGACGTCTTCGCGCAGACGGGGCTGATCGCCAGCGGCATGGACGAGTCGGTCGGCGGCATGCAGCTGCCCGGCGTGGTCGCGGGGGCGTGCTTCGCGTTCTTCCAGGCAGCCAACGTCGGCAGCTCGAGCTACCCGTTCCTCACCATCGGCAACGCCAACCTGCTGATGGCGCACGGCACGCCGGAGCAGGTCGACACCTACGTGCGCCCGATGGTCGAGGGTCGCTTCTTCGGCACGATGTGCCTGTCCGAGCCACAGGCCGGCAGCTCGCTCGCCGACGTCACGACCCGCGCGGTGCCCCAGGACGACGGCAGCTACCGGCTGTTCGGCAACAAGATGTGGATCTCGGCGGGCGAGCACGAGCTCAGCGAGAACATCGTCCACCTGGTGCTGGCGAAGATCCCGGGCAGCCCTCCCGGCGTGAAGGGCATCAGCCTGTTCGTCGTGCCGAAGGTCGTCGTCGAGACCGGCGAGCGCAACGACGTCGTGCTGGCCGGTCTCAACCACAAGATGGGCTACCGCGGCACGACGAACACGCTGCTCAACTTCGGCGAGGGCGTGCACACCCCGGGTGGCCAGCCGGGGGCCGTCGGCTTCTTGGTGGGAGAGGCCAACCGCGGCCTGCCGTACATGTTTCACATGATGAACGAGGCGCGCATCGGCGTCGGCTCGGGCGCGATGGCGCTCGGCTACACCGGCTACCTCAAGAGCCTGCAGTACGCCAGGGAGCGGCCGCAGGGCCGCCCCGTCGCGGCCAAGGACCCGTCTGCGCCGCAGGTGCCGATCATCGCGCACGCCGACGTCAAGCGGATGCTGCTGGCCCAGAAGTGCTACGTGGAAGGCGCTCTCGCGCTGGTCCTCTACTGCAACCGGCTGCTCGACGACGAGCGCACCGCCGAGACGCAGGAGGACCGCGAGCAGGCGCACCTGCTGCTCGACACCCTCACCCCGATCGCCAAGTCCTGGCCCTCGCAGTGGTGCCTCGAGGCCAACAGCCTGGCGATCCAGGTGCACGGCGGCTACGGCTACACCCGCGAGTACGACGTCGAGCAGCACTACCGCGACAACCGTCTCAACCCGATCCACGAGGGCACCCACGGCATCCAGGGCCTGGACCTGCTCGGCCGCAAGGTGGTGATGCAGGGCGGTCAGGGGCTGGCGCTGCTGCACCGCACCATCAGCGCCACGGCGGCCCGCGCGAGCGGCGACCTGGCCGACCTGGGCGCGCAGCTGCAGGCGAGCGCCGACCGCGTCGTCGAGGTCACCGGGCAGCTGTGGGCGACCGGCGATCCCGAGGTCGCGCTGGCCAACGCGTCGGTCTATCTCGAGGCCGTCGGCCACGTCGTCGTCGCCTGGCTGTGGCTGGAGCAGCTGCTGGCCGCCGAGGGACGCACCGGCGACTTCTACGACGGCAAGCGCGTCGCCGGCCGGTTCTTCTTCCGCTACGAGCTGCCCAGGACCGGGCCGCAGCTGGACCTGCTCGCGTCGCTGGACCGCACGACGCTCGACGTGAAGCAGGCGTGGCTCTGACCGGGCACGTGCACGGGGACCTCGCCTGCGCGATGGCGCACGGGCAGGTTCCCGCGCCGGCGGGCGACCGCCGGCTGATCTGCGTCTTCGTCTCGCCGGTGGCCGTGCAGCTGGCCCACCTGGCGGCGCACGTGGGCTACGACGTCGTCGTGCTCGACCCCGACCCGGCGCGGTCGCTGGACGGCCTGACCGTCGCGCGGTCGGCGGCGCAGGCGGGCGTGGACGAGCACACCGACGTCGTCGTCACCGACCACGACCGGCCCGAGCTCGGCGACGTGCTGGCCGACGTCCTGGCCGGCCCGTCGCGGTGGGTCGGCGTCATGGGCAGCCCGCGGCACACGGCCCCGCACGTGCAGGCGCTGCGTGACCGCGGCCTGCCGGACGCCGACATCGCCCGCGTGCACCGGCCGATCGGCCTCGACATCGGCTCCCGGTCACCCGGCGAGATCGCCGTGTCGACCGTCGCCGGGCTCCTGGCCCACCGCAACGGCCGGCCCGGCGGTCCGTACTAGCCAGGAACGGTCACCCGTACGGTCCGGCCGGGACCCTGGTCGGAGGCCTTGCGCAGGCGGACGACCGTGACGGTGTGGCCGCCCCGGTGGGTGATGCCGATCGAGCGGGTGGACAGCTTCAGCACGTGCTTGAGCCGCCCGTCGACGTAGACCCGCCAGCCGGTCTGGCCGGGCACCGGACCGGCCCAGCGGACGACCGCGGCCTGGCCCACCGTGCGGGCGACGACGTCGGGCGGGCTCGTGCGCCAGGGCGTGAACGACCGCAGGTCCACCGCGGCCGTCGGATCGCTGATGCCGTCGTCGGTCATCGCGACCACGCGGTAGCTGTAGCGGCGGCCGTCGACCGGCGCCTCGGTCTCGCGGGTGGCCACCGAGTCGACGTAGGTCGTGACGTCCGGCTCGACCAGGTCGTACTGCTCGCCGTTGCGCAGGATCCAGTAGCCGGCCAGCCCGCGCATGCGCACCGGCGTCCACGCCAGCCGCATGGTCCGGCTGCCCGGTGAGTGGCCGGTCAGTCGTTGCGGCGCGGGCACCAGCGGGACGTCGACCAGCGCCTTGTGCACCGCCGACGGCGGGCTCCACAGGCCGAGCGCGTCGACGGCCACCACCTGCAGCGGCACCGGAAGGCCGCGCGGGAACGCCGGGAACCGGGCCGAACTGCCGCGCAGAACGTAGACCGGGTCGCCGCCCTCCTCGCTCTCCAGGTTGAGCGGCAGGCCCTCGAGCAGGACGGCGTAGCTGTGCGCGTCCGGGACCGGCGTCCACGACAGCACGGTGCTGCCATCCGCCTGCTCGCTGAACTGCAACCCGCTCGGGGACCCGAGCCGCGGCGGCAGCGCCGGTGCGAAGACGCCGAGCGCGCGCGCCGGGTCGAGCAACCCGGCGCCGTACATGTCGTCGCGGCCCAGCGGTCCGAGGTCCTGCGCCGTCTCCTGCAGGCGCGCGGCGACCTCCGCCCCGGTCAGCGTCGGGCGCGCAGCCAGGACCAGCGCGGCGGCGGCGGCGACGTACGGCGCGGCCATGCTGGTGCCGCTGCGCTCGGCCAGGCGCGACGGGTCGACCTTCACCGGCACGGTGGACAGCACGCTCTCGCCGGGCGCGGCGATGCCGATGTAGGGGTTGGTCGTGGAGAACGGCACGACCGCGTCGCCGGGGTCCACGGCGCCGACCGACAGCACGCCCGGGTAGGTCGCCGGATAGCTGATCGGGCCGTCCCGGCCGTCGTTGCCGCCCGCCGCGACGACGAGAACGCCCCGGGCGCGCGCGTGCGCGACGGCGGCCTGCACCGCGCGCGACGGGGTGGTGGAGCCGAACGACAGGTTCAGCACCTGCGCCCCGTGGTCGACGGCCCAGACGATGCCCCTCGCGACGTCGCTGCCCCAGCCCGAGCCCTCGTCGTCGAGCACGCGCACCGGGAGGATGCGCGCCGCCGGGGCGCCGCCGGACACGCCGGTGGGGGAGTGCGGGCTGGCCGCCACGATGCCCGCGACGTGGGTGCCGTGGCCGGCGACGTCGGTCTGGCCCTGGTGGCTGGTGTAGCCCGCGCCGAGGAACGTCGCGCCCTTGAGCACCCGGCCGGCGAGGTCGGGATGGGCGGCGTCCACGCCGCTGTCGATGACGCCGACGACCACACCGTCGCCCTGGGTGACCGACCACGCCTTGTCGAACTGCAGGCGGTTGAGCGCCCACTGGCGCGGCTTGGGCAGGTCGGTCGCCGAGACGCGCAGGTCGCGCTCGGCGGTGGTCGCGCCGCGCACCTGCCGCTGCGCACCGGCGCCACTGGTGGCGGTCACGCTGGTGAACACCGGGCCGTCCGGGCCGGTGGCCGTGACGACCCAGCGGGCGCCCGGGGCGGGGGTGGCCTCGGCGGCCGTGCCGAGTCCGGCGGTGAGCAGCAAGCAGGCGGTGGAGGCGGCGCTCGCGCGCACCCACCTGGGCATCGACGTCACCAAGTCCTCCTCGCCTGCCCGGCTTCGCGCAGGGCTCACAGCGTGTCACCCGGGTCTCAGGCAGGCGGACGTTTAGCGAAGAAACGCCGCACCCGCGTCAGGCATCCCGGTGACATTCACGTCACAGAGGGTTCCAAGGATGATCTCCGTGGGCACAAGACCGCCGAACGGGACCGCACCGGTCCCACAAGCGGAGGAGTAGCCATGATCGGTACCATTATCGGGATGATCGTGATCGGCGCCATCGCCGGCTTCATCGCGCGCGCCCTGGTCCCCGGCCGGGACTCGATGAGCATTCCGGCGACGATCCTGCTCGGCATCGTCGGCTCGTTCGTCGGTGGCCTGCTGGTCTCGCTGTTCACGCGGGGCGACGGCGACTTCCTGCGCCCCAGCGGCCTGATCGGCTCGATCATCGGCGCCATCGTCGCGCTGCTGGTCTACAACGCCGTGACGGGCAAGAAGCGCGCGCACTCGCGCGTCTGACCGACCCGCACGCACCGGAGGCCGTCCCCCACGGGGGGCGGCCTCCGGCGCGTGCACGTCCGGGTGCGGGCGGCGCAGATCCGGGTCAGGCCACCGGGACGATGTCCGGAGCACCCAATCGCGCCGCGTCGGCGGTCAGGTCGTTGGGCTGTGCCTGCGCGTCGCGCTCGGCCGACACCCGCGCCAGGTAGTGCTCGATCTCCCGCTCGCGCTGCTCCCGGCTCCAGCCGAGCACGTCGCCCATCAGCTCGGCGACCACCGGTGCCGCGTCGACGCCGCGGTCCCACGACTCGATGGAGATGCGGGTGCGTCGGGCGAGCAGGTCGTCCAGGTGCAGTGCGCCCTCGTGCTGCGCGGAGTAGACGACCTCGGCGCGCAGGTAGTCGTCGGAGCTGGGCAGCGGCTGCGCCAGCGACGGGTCGGCGTCGATGAGGGCGAGCACC
Organism: Frankiales bacterium; assembly: GCA_025965755.1. GTDB lineage: Bacteria > Actinomycetota > Actinomycetes > Mycobacteriales > SCTD01 > RYN-170. Next base: position 9,160 of record JAOPWI010000435.1, read on the forward strand.
TCGTGGGTGAGCGAGCCGTACCGCTGCAGCAGGTGCTCGATCCGCGCCACGTGCAGGCCGCTCGCCTGCGCGAGGGCGTGCCGCCGGTTCCACAGCGCCGGCCAGCCGTCCGCGCCGACCAGCGGCACGTCGTCGGTCACGCACTCGGCCTGCACGCCGTCCATCGCCCGCACGGCCTCGTCGACGGCGTCCTTGGCCATCACGCGGTAGGTCGTGTACTTGCCGCCCGCGACGACGACCAGTCCGGGCACCGGGTGGGCGACGAGGTGCTCGCGCGAGAGCTTGCTCGTCTGCTCCGACTCGCCGGCCAGCAGCGGACGCAGCCCGGCGTAGACACCGACGACGTCCTGCGCCGCCAGCGGCGACGCGAGCACCTTGTTGAGCTCGGTGAGCAGGTAGTCCACGTCCCGGGCGCTGACCGCCGGGTGGCTCTTGTCCAGCGACCAGTCGGTGTCGGTCGTTCCGATGATCCAGTGCCGGCCCCACGGGATGACGAACAGGACGCTCGTCCCGGTGCGCAGGATCAGCCCGGTCGAGGAGGCGATGCGGTCCCGCGGGACGAGCAGGTGCACGCCCTTGCTGGCGCGGACGTGGAACTGCCCGCGCGAGTGGGCCAGAGCCTGGGTGTCGTCGGTCCAGACCCCGGTGGCGTTGACGACCTGCTGCGCGCGCACGTCCAGCTCGAGCCCCGACTCGAGGTCCCGCACGCGTGCTCCGGTGACCCGCTCTCCCTCGCGCAGCAGTGAGGTGACGCGCACCCGGTTGGCGCACGCCGCGCCGTAGTGGGCGGCGGTGCGGGCGATCGTCATGGTGTGGCGCGCGTCGTCGACCTGCGCGTCCCAGTACTGCACGGCGCCGACGAGGGCGTCCTTCGCCAGCGCCGGTGCGAGGGCGCGGGCGCCGCGCCGGGACAGGTGCCGGTGCCGCGGAAGCCGCTCGCCGGTGCCCAGCGCGGCGGCGATCCCGTCGTACAGCGCGATGCCGGCGCCGACGTAGGGCCGCTCCCAGCCGCGACCGGTCAGCGGGTAGAGGAACGAGACCGGCCGGACCAGGTGCGGCGCCAGCCGGTTGAGCAGGAGCGAGCGCTCGCGCAGCGCCTCGGCCACCAGCCGGAAGTCGAGCATCTCGAGGTAGCGCAGGCCGCCGTGGACCAGCTTGCTCGAACGGCTCGAGGTGCCACTCGCCCAGTCGCGGGCCTCGACCAGGCCGACCGACAGCCCGCGGGTCGCGGCGTCCAGGGCCGCGCCGGTGCCGACGACCCCGCCTCCGATCACGAGGACGTCGAGCACGGTGGAGCCGAGGGTGTCCAGAGCCGCGGCCCGGGCCACCGGGCCCAGGGAGGCGTTGGGGTGCTGCCGGTCGGGCGCGGAGGGCATGCCTACATGGAACACGGTGCGGTCCCGGACGGCAGAACTCAGGGTGCGGCGGCGGTCCGCTCCCGGGCCGCCGGCGCGACGACGACGATGAGCAGGGCGAAGCCGGCGACGACGAGCAGCGCGCGGTCCAGCGGCAGGACGTGGGTGAGCTGGCCGATCAGCGGGGCGCCCAGCAGGAAGCCGGTGTAGCCGATCGTCGAGACGACGGAGATGGCGCGCGCCCCCCGGCCCGGGACCTCCCCGGCCGCACTCATGCCGCTGGGAAAGACGACGGCCAGGCCGAGCCCCCAGCAGGCCGCCCCGACCGCGGCGGCGACGGGGGAGTCGACCAGGCACAGCAGCAGGATGCCGAAGGCGGCGGTCGCGCCGCTGACCTGCAGCACGAGAACGCGGCCGATCCGGGCGATGAGCCGGCCGCCCACGATGCGGGTGATCCCGATCGTGAGGTTGAAAAAGGCCAGGGTCAGCGCACCGAACGTCTCGGGCAGCCCCCGCTCGTCGACGAGGGTGAGGCCGAGCCAGTCGTTGGCGGCGCCCTCCCCGAGCGCGGTGGCCAGCACCATGAGGCCGATCAGCAGCTCGGGTCGGGTGATGCCGGACCGGCCAGGCGGGTCGGGCGGCACGGCCGACGCACCGAGCTCCCCGGTCGCCGGGGCCACCGCGGCGGCCGGCTCGTCATCGACGAAGCGGCGCGAGCACCACAGCAGGACGGCGAGGGCGACGACCGAGACCAGCGGGAACTGCAGTTCCACCGACAGGCCGAGCCGCGCGAACGCCGCACCGGTCAGCGCGCCGCCGACCGCGCCGAAGGAGAACGCGGCGTGCCAGCCCGGCATGAGCACGCGGCGCTGCCGCTGCTCGACGGTGTGGCCCTGGATGTTCATCGCGACGTCCCAGACGCCGGTGCCCATGCCGGTGAGCAGCAGGCAGGCGGCCAGCACGGGCACCGACGGGGCGAACGCTGCGACGGCCCAGCCGGCGAGGCAGACGGCGCCGGAGACCCGCAGGACCAGGGCGGAGGAGAAGCGCTCGCTCAGCCGCCCGGTCGCGGGCATGAGCAGCAGCGAGCCCAGACCGACGCACACCAGCGCCAGGCTGAGCTCGGCCGCGCTGGCGTCCACCTGGTCGCGCAGGGACGGGATGCGGGAGAAGCCGGCGGCGGAGACGACCCCGGCGGCGGCGAACACGACGCCGACGCTCGGCGGCGAGCCGAGGTCGGTGCGGGTCTCAGGCACGTGCCGACGGCAGGCCCGCGCGGGCGGCCAGTGCACCGAGGGCGTCCTGGACCGCCTCCGGGTGCTCGAGCGGCAGGAAGTGGCTGCCGGGCACGACCTGCACCTGCGCGTCCGCGATCCGGCCGCCGGCCTCGACGACGTCATGGACGCTGGTGAGCACGTCGTGCTGGCCGGCCAGCAGGGTCGTCGGGCAGCGGACGAACGACAGGTCCATCGGCTCGTGCTCCGCGGCGGCGAGGGCCAGCTCGCCGTACCAGCGCCAGTCCTGGGCGAGGAACTCCCGGAGCATCGGCGCGAGCACCTCGGGCGGGGCGCCGGGCAGCATGAACCCCGAGTGCGACACCGCCCACGCGAGGCGCTGGCCCACCGGAACGTGCGGCGCCAGCCGGGTCAGCGCCGGGCCGACGAACCGGCCGCCGCGGGCCAGCGCGGTCGCGACCGGATGGCGCAGCCGGCGCGGCACCCGCAGCGGGCCGCCCACGGTGGAGAACGTGCCACCGGGCACGCCGGCGACGCCGAGCAGGCCGGACACCCGCTCGGGGTGCAGCTCGGCGAACGCGAACGCGACGTTGACCCCGACCGACCAGGACGCCACCAGCGCCCGCTCCAGTCCGACGGCGTCCATGAGGGCCCGCAGGTCCTCGACGTGGTCCTCGACCCGGATGCGCGTCGGATCGGCCGGCCGGGGCGTGCCGAAGGTGCCGCGGTGGTACCAGGTGACGACGTCGTAGCCGCTGCCGCGGGCGGTCAGCCCGGGCCAGGCAGCCGGCACGGTGCCCAGGCCGTTGGCGAGCACGACGGGCGGGCCGGTGCCCTCGTTGGACCAGCCGCGCACGACCGTCCCGTCGCTGCTGGGGAAGTCGAAGGTCCGCGCCACGCCGACAGAGGCTAGCCCGGGGGCGTCACCGGACCGTGGTGGGCGTGAAGCGGACCGGCATGCTCCGCGGCCCGAAGATGAAGGCCGAGTCCTGCCACGTCACCGGCCCGGCGGGCTCGATGTCGGGCAGCCGGGTGAGCACCTCGCGCAGCATGGCCGCGATCTCCACCCGGGCGATGTGCACACCGAGACAGAAGTGCCGGCCGACGCCGAAGGCGATGTGCGGATGCGGCGCACGGTCGATCCGGAAGGCATCCGGGTCGTCGAACACGGCCGCGTCGCGATTGGCCGAGCCGTAGTAGACGACGACCTTCTCGCCGGCCGCGATCGCCTGTCCGCCGAGGACGGTGTCGCGCGTCGCGGTGCGGCGCATGTAGATGACCGGGCTGACGAAGCGCAGCATCTCGTCGATCGCCGGGGCCAGCAGCCCGTCGAGGTCCGCCTGCAGCCGCCGTCGCTGCTCCGGGTGCTCGAACAGCGCCTGCATGCCGCCGGCGACGAGGTTGCGCGTGGTGTCGCCACCGGCGTCGACGAGCAGGAGGAAGAACAGGCAGAAGTCCATGTCGTCGAGCCGGTGCCCGTCGACCTCGGCGTGCAGCAGCCGGCTCGCCAGGTCCTGGCCGGGGTTCGCGCGCTTGTCGGCCGCCACCTGCGAGGCGTAGCCGAACATCTCCAGCACCGCCCCGGTTCCGGCGCCCTCGGGCACCTTCGCCGGGTCGGCGTGGATCAGCTCGGTCAGGGCGTAGAGCCGGCGGCCGTCCTCGAGCGGGATGCCGAGCAGCTCGGCGATGACGGAGGACGGCAGCTCGCCGGCGATGTCGGCGACGAGGTCGCACTCGCCCCGCCCGGCCACGCGGTCGACGATGGTGGAGGCCAGCTCGCCGATGCGCGCGCTCAGCGCCTGCGCCGCCTTGGGCGTGAACTCCTTGTGCACCAGCCGCCGGTAGCTCGTGTGCAGCGGCGGGTCGGCCGAGATCATCATCTTGTGGTCGCCCAGGCCGAGCTCCTCGCTCGGGTCGGCGATCATGATGGTGGGCTCGGAGGAGAACGTCTCGTGGTCCTCCTCGACCGCGATCACGTCGGCGTGCCGGGTCACGACCCAGAAGTCCGGCCCGTGCGGGTCGGCGTGGCGGTGCACCGGCTCGTTCTCGCGGAGCCAGCGGAACTGCTCGTGCGGCTGGCTGCCGGCGAAGGCGGCCGTGTCGAGCAGATCGATGGCCGGATGCAGCGAGGTGGTCACGACCCCTCGGGCGGGTGCGCGTCGAGCAGCTCCGTTCGCAGGTTGCGCTTGAGGATCTTGCCGGCCGGGTTGCGGGGCAGCTCCTGTTCGCGGATGAAGATGCGGCTCGGCACCTTGAACGCGGCCAGCCGCTCGGCGACGTGGGCGCGCAGCTCCTCCTCGCTGGGCTGCGCACCGTTCACCGTCCGCAGCGTCACGACGGCGGCGACCTCCTCGCCGAGCACCGGGTGCGGCCAGCCGAAGACGGCGGCGTCGCTCACGGCCGGGTGCTCGTGCAGCGCGCCCTCGACCTCGGCCGAGCCGATGTTCTCGCCGCCGCGGATGATGAGGTCCTTCGCCCGGTCGACGAGGTAGATGAAGCCCTCCTCGTCGATCTTGGCGATGTCGCCGGTGCGCAGCCAGCCCTCGGCGAACGAGTCGGCTGTCGCCTGCGGGTTGTTCCAGTAGCCGACGACGACGTTGGGACCGCGGATCTCGAGCTCGCCGGCCTCGCCGGTCGGGAGCTGCTCCCCGAGCGGGTCGACGACGCGCACGTCGCAGACCGGGACCGGGATGCCGACCGAGTCGGGGTGGGCGAAGTAGTCGGCGCCCGCGTTCATCGAGGTGACCGACGAGGTCTCGGTCAGGCCGTAGCCGTTGGACGCGCTGCGGCCCGGGAACAGCGCCTCGATGCGGCGGACCAGCTCCGGCGGCGCCGGCGCCCCGCCGTACCCGATGCTCACGACGCTGGAGATGTCGGTCTTCTCGAAGTTCGGGGAGGCGAGGACCTGCAGCACCATCGACGGCACGCCGCCGAAAGTGGTGATCTTCTCCTGCTCGATCATCTCCAGTGCCCGGTCGGGGTTCCACTTGTGCATGATGGTGATCTTGTTGCCGATGGCCGTGTTGGCGACGAGAACCGAGTGGCAGCCGGTGGCGTGGAAGAACGGCACCGAGAGCAGGTACGCGTTCTGCTTGCCCTCGGCCATCACGGCCGCGATGTCCTCCATCGTCTGGCCGCTGCGCAGCGCGCCGCGCAGGCCGGCGAAGGTGAGGCTCACCAGGTTGGTGCAGATGTTGCGGTGCGTGCCGAGCACGCCCTTCGGCCGCCCGGTCGTGCCGCTGGTGTAGAAGATGGTCGCGTAGTCGTCCGGCTCCAGGTCGACCTCGGGGAGCGTCGCGTCCGGGGCCGCGTCCTGGACCAGGTCGGAGAAGGGCAGCGCGCCGGGGTGCTCGCCGCGCACGACGAACGTCGCGGTCAGCTCGAGGGACGGCAGGTGCTCGGCCAGCCGCTGCAGGCGCGCCTCGTCGGCGATGAGGACCTTGGCGCCCGAGTCGCGCAGCGCGTACTCCAGCTCGGGGCCGGTGCCCCACGCGTTGAGGGGGACGACCACCGCGCCCGCGCCGGCCGCGCCCCAGAACGACAGCGCCCACTCCGGGAAGTTGCGCATCGCGATCGCCACGCGGTCGCCCTTGGCCACGCCGTACTGCTCGCGCAGCCGGTGGGCAAGGGTCGCGCACTGCCGGTAGTGCTCCTCGAAGGTGGTCCGCTCCAGGCCGTCCGGGCCGTCGTAGACGAGCAGGTCGCGGTCCGCGTGCGCGCGGCTGGCCTCGAGCACGGCCGGCAGGTTCCGCGGCGTGGCCTTCCAGACCCGCAGCGGCACGCCGCGGACGACGGCCTCCTCGATCTCGAAGGGCTGGCCCGGCGCGGTGAGCGCGGCGTGGATCTGGGCGACGGTCGGGGGGGCGGTGGTCTCCACGGTTGCTGACACGGCCGTCACCCTACAAAGCTGCGTGACCGGCGTCACCCGACCCGGTCACACCGGCCCTGCCCGCGGCCGGCCGCCCCGGCTACGTTCGCCGGGTGATGAGCCCGCAGATGCAGCAGACGGTCGCCTACCTGCGGTCGGTGCGCGACGAGGCGCCGCCCCCGCCCGCCGACCCGGCCCAGGCCCTGCGACTCCTGCGCGAACGCGCCGAGCTCATCGCGCTGCTCTACCCGACCCCCGACGACGTCCAGGTCGAGCAGGTCGACGCGGGTGGCGTCCCGGCCGACCTGCTGCTCCCGCCGGGCGTCGACGACCGGCGGGTCCTGCTCTACCTGCACGGCGGGGCGTACGTCGCCTACTCGCCGCGCAGCCACCGCGAGCTGGCCGCCCGGATCGGCCGGGCGGCGGGGTGCGCGGTCCTCGTGCCCGACTACCGGCTCGCGCCCGAGCACCCCTATCCCGCGGCCCTCGAGGACGCGCTGGCCGCGCTGACGTGGCTGCGCGCGCAGGGCCGGCGGGTCGCGCTGGCCGGCGACTCGGCCGGCGGGGGCCTGGCGCTCGCCCTGTCGCAGCGGTTGCGCGCGACCGGTCAGCCGCAGGCCGGTGGGCTCGCGCTGCTGTCGCCCTGGACCGACCTGGCGATGACCGGCACCTCGGTGCAGGAGGTCCAGGACGACCCGACCCTGGACGTGGCCCGGCTGCGCGGCGCCGGGTTGAGCTATGCCGGCAGTGCCGACCCGGCCGCCCCCGAGCTGTCGCCGCTGCACGCGGACCTGACCGGCCTGCCGCCGATGCACATCGAGGTCGGCAGCGGCGAGATCCTGCTGTCCGACAGCACGCGGCTTGCCGAGTCGGCGGCGTCGGCCGGCGTCGCCGTGACGCTCGAGGTGGGCGAGGGGCTGCCCCACGTGTTCCAGGTCTTCGCGACGACGGCGGAGGCGGTGGCGTCGACCGACCGCATCGGCGCCTTCCTGCGCGGGCGGTTCTGACATGGACTGGAAGCTCGAGGTGGTCATCCTTCCCGTGTCCGACGTCGACCGGGCGAAGGCCTTCTACGCCGACCAGGTCGGCTTCCGCGTGGACGTCGACCACAGCGCGGGGCAGGACTGGCGCATCGTGCAGCTGACGCCGCCCGGGTCGGGCTGCTCGGTCACCCTCATGCGCAACGACGCGGCCGGCTCGGTCCAGGGCCTGCACCTGGTCGTGTCCGACATCGATGCCGCGCGCGCGCACCTGGTGTCGCGGGGCGTCGCCGCCAGCGAGCTGTTCCACGTCGGGGCGACCGGCCAGGCGCCCGGCCCCGATCCGGAGCGGGGCGACTACGCCACCTTCCTGTCCTTTGCCGATCCCGACGGCAACGGCTGGCTCGTCCAGGAGGCGCCGAGCCGGCGCTGAGCATCAGCGGGGAGCTCCTCAGGTGGTCGGGACCGGCGACGACCCGCTGCCCGCGGACTGTCCCTCGTCCGCGCCCTTGCGTGCGCCACAGCTGGGTAGGCGCACGGGCATGACCCGTCCACAGACCTGCACCGTCGCCGTCACCGGGCCCACCGGGACCTTCGGGTTCGGCCTCATGCCGCTGCTGCAGACCGACGAGCGGGTCGGCCGCGTCGTCGGCATCGCGCGCCGGCCGTTCGACCCGGCCGAGCACGGCTGGACCAAGATGGAGTACCGCCAGGGCGACGTCCGCGACGTCGAGGCGCTGACGCAGGCGTTCGCCGGCGCCGATGTCGTGGTGCACCTGGCCTTCCTCATCGTCGGCGGCACGCCGGAGACGACCCGGGCCATCAACGTTCAGGGCACGCTCAACGCCTTCCGCGCGGCCGCCGCCGCCGGCGCCAAGCGCTTCGTGTACGCGTCGTCGGTCGCGGCGTACGGCTTCCACGCCGACAACCCGGTCGGCATGACCGAGGACTGGCCGGTGCGCCCGGCGGACCGGCTCTTCTACGCGCAGGAGAAGGCCGAGCTCGAGGGGTTGCTGCAGGACGAGGCGGCGCAGCACCCGGAGCTGGCGCTGTACCTGCTGCGGCCGCCCGTGGTGCTCGGCCCGCACACCGTCGGCGGCAAGGACGTCCTGCCCGGCCCGCTCGCGCCGCTCGCCAAGCACCTGCAGGGCCGCTTCCCGCGGTCGCCCGTCCGGGTGCCGGTGGCGGTGCCGGACCTGCCGCTGCAGTTCGTGCACGAGGACGACGTGGGCTCGGCGCTGCTGCAGTGCATCGTCGCGGCGGGTCCGCCCGGTGCCTACAACATCGCCGGCGACGGCGTGCTGAGCGCCGTAGACGTCGCCCGCGAGCTCGGCTTTCTGCCGATCCCCCTGCCCGCCGGGCCGACGCATGCCCTGGCCCGGGCACTGTCCGCGCTGCCGTTCCTGCCGAGCGTCGCGCAGTGGGTCGAGGCGGCCAGCCACCCGGCGATCATGGACATCACCCGGGCGAAGACCGAGCTGGGGTGGACTCCCCGCTTCACCGCCCTGGAGGCGCTGCGGGCCGCCCTGCGCTGACGGCGGTCAGTGCGCGGGCGTGGTGCGCCGGCGCATCAGCAGCGTGACGGCGAGCACGACCACGGCGCCGACCACCACGCCGATCAGCGCGCTGGCCAGGGTGTTCACCAGCCAGGGCACGAGGCCGCCGAGCGCGCCGGTCGCGTCGCGTGCCGCCTCCTCGAGGTGGTGCACCAGCTCGTACGGCCCGTGCCAGCCCAGCTCGTCGACCCCGACGAGCAGGATGTGGCCGCCGACCCAGAGCATGGCGGCCGTGCCCACGACGGCGAGCACGGCCAGCAACCGGGGCATCGCGCGGACCAGTCCCCGGCCGAAGCGGGCGACGCCCGCGGAGGAGCGCTGCGCCAGCGACAGGCCCACGTCGTCCATCTTCACGATCGCGCCGACGACGCCGTAGACGAGCACGGTGATGGCGATCCCGACGACGGCGAGGATCAGCGCCCGGTTGAGCAGCGGCTCGTCGGCCACCTCGTTCAGCGAGATGACCATGATCTCGGCCGAGAGGATGAAGTCGGTGCGCACGGCGCCGGACACGACGGTGTTCTCGTCGATGAGCTCCGCGTCGCCGGACGGGCCGTGGCCGCCGCCGTGCCCGCCGAGGCGCTCCCACACCTTCTCGGCGCCCTCGTAGCAGAGGTAGGCGCCGCCGAGCATGAGGATCGGCGTGAGCAGCCACGGGAGCAGCTCGCTGAGCAGCAGGGCGACCGGCAGGATCACCAGCATCTTGTTGCGCAGCGAGCCGAGCGCGATGCGCCGGATGATCGGCAGCTCGCGCTCGGCGGCGAGGCCCTGGACGTACTGGGGGGTGACCGCCGTGTCGTCGACGACCACGCCGGCCGCCTTCATGCTGGCCCGCCCGGCGGCCAGGCCGATGTCGTCGACGGAGGCGGCGGCCGCGCGGGCCAGCACCGCGACGTCGTCGAGCAGGGCGACGAGGCCGCCGCTCATCGCAGGGCCGGTGCGCAGGGGGAGGTCGTCACCCCGCCACGGTAGGGCCCGTGCGCTTGCATGGCCCGGTGCGCCCTGATGACCGTTCCCTCGCCGGCCTGCTGGACCTGCTGCTGTGCTGGGCAGCCGGGGAGGTGCTCGCCCGGGTCCTGCACCTGCCACTGCCGGGGCCGGTGGTGGGGCTGGTGCTGCTGCTCGCCGTGCTCGGTGTGCAGAGCTCCCGGGGCGGCGGCGGCGAGGTGCGCAGTGGCCCGGTCGCCGACCTGCTGCTGCGCCACCTGGCGCTGCTGTTCGTGCCGGCCGGGGTCGGTGTCATCACCTACCTGTCCCTGCTGCGCGAGCAGGCGGTGCCCGTGGCCTTCGGGCTGGTGCTGCCGCTGGTCGTCGGCGTGGCCGGAACCGGCCTGGTGGTCGACCGGCTGCTGCGACGGCGCGCATGAGCACGGCGCTCGCGCTGGCCGGGACGCTCGCCGCCTACCGGCTGGCCCTCGCGCTGGCCGACCGGCTCGGCCGGCCGGCGCTGCTCAACCCGGTGCTGCTCGCCGTCGTTCTCGTCGGCGCCGTGCTGCTGCTGACCGGCACCGAGTACGACGACTACTTCGCCGCGGCGCAGCCGCTGCACGTCCTGCTCGGGCCGGCCACGGTCGCGCTCGCGGTGCCGCTGCACCGTCAGCGCGCCCGGGTGCGGGCGGTGGCGCTGCCGCTCGTCGCCGGGCTCGCGGTCGGCGTGGTCGGCGCGGTGGGCACGGCGATCCTCGTGCCCCGGCTGCTCGGCGCGCCGGAGGTGCTGGTGCTGTCCCTCGCGCCGAAGTCGGCGACCACTCCGGTGGCCATCGCCCTGGCCGCCGACGCGGGGGGATCCCCGGCGCTCACCGCCGCGCTGGTCATCCTGACTGGCATCGGCGTGGCGGTGGCGGGGCCGGCCCTGCTCGACCTGCTCGGCGTGCGCGACCCGGCAGCGCGGGGGTTCGCGATGGGCGTCGCTGGCCACGGCATCGCGACCGCGCGGGCGCTGCAGGACGGCGAGCAGCCGGGCGCGTTCGCCGGGCTGGGCATCGGCCTCGGCGCGCTGGGCACCAGCGTCGCGCTTCCGCTGCTCCTGCTCGTCGGCGGCGGCTGAGGGCCGGGCACCCGGGCGGACCGGGGCCTGCCCCGCTACGTTCACGGCAGAGCGGCCGATCGAGCGTCCGGTCGCCTGACGAGGGAGTGCCTGTGCCAGATCTCGTGACCCGGGAGGACCGGGACGGCTGGACGTTGCTCACGCTCAACCGGCCGGACAAGCTGAACGCCCTGACCGTCGACGTGTTCCGGCAGCTCCGCGGCCACGTCACCGACCTGCGCAGCGACGCCGGCATCCGCTGCGTGGTCCTGCGGGGTGCCGGCCGCTGCTTCTCGGCCGGGCACGACCTCGCCGACATCGCCACCGGCGAGGAGGTGCCGTCGCGCGGCTGGCACAGCGAGACGCTGCGGATGATGGAGAAGCTGCCGCAGCCCGTCATCGCCGCCGTGCACGGCCACTGCTACACCGGCGCGCTGGAGGTGGCCCTCGCCGCCGACTTCATCCTCGCGGCCGACGACGCCCGGTTCGGCGACACCCACGCCAAGTGGGCGCTGACGCCGGTGTGGGGGATGAGCCAGCGCCTGCCCCGCCGGGTGGGCCTCGCCACCGCGAAGCGGCTCATGTTCACCGCAGACATGATCGACGCGGCCGAGGCCGTACGCATCGGCCTGGCGGAGTACTCGGTGCCGGTCGACCGCTTCGACGCCGAGATCGAGGCGCTCGCGCAGCGCGTCATCGCCAACTCCGCCTTCTCCCACGCCGCCTTCAAGCGCCTCCTCGACGCGACCGACAGCGACCCGCTCGACGCCGGCCTGCAGTGGGAGGTGCTGGAGGGCGAGGGTGTCGGCCCCGACATGCACGAGCGGATCGCCGCCTTCACCTCCAAGGCGGGCGCGCGGGCCAAGGGCACGGCCTGATGGACCTGACGACCGGACCCGAGCTGGACGCCTTCCGCGAGGAGGTCGCCGCGTTTCTCGACACGGCTCCCACCGACGCGATCCGCGAGGCCGGGCGCAAGCTGACGAGCGTCTTCTCGCCGTTCGACGAGGTCATGGAGTGGCACCGGATCCTGCACCGGCGCGGCTGGGCGGCACCGGCCTGGCCGGTGGAGCACGGCGGCACCGGCTGGTCGGTCGAGCAGCGCTACGTCTTCGCCGAGGAGTACGCCAGGCGCAACCTGCCGCCGCTGCTCCCCAACGGGCTCAAGATGATCGGTCCGCTGCTGATCGACCTCGGGAGCGAGGAGCAGAAGCAGCAGCACCTGCCCGGCATCCTGGCCGGCGAGGACTACTGGACCCAGGGTTACTCCGAGCCCGGCGCCGGCTCCGACCTGGCCTCGCTGAGCTGCGCCGCGGTGGCCGACGGCGACGACTACATCCTCAACGGCAGCAAGATCTGGACGACGCTGGCCCACCGGGCGAACCGGATGTTCATGCTGGTCCGCACGGACAGCAGCGGCCGCAAGCAGCACGGCATCACGTTCCTGCTGCTGGACCGGCTCGACCTGCCTGGCCTGCAGATCCGGCCGATCGTGGGGCTGGACGGCCTGCCGGAGCAGTGCGAGGTGTTCTTCGAGGACGTCCGCGTGCCGCAGTCGGGTCGGGTCGGGGCGGAGAACGAGGGCTGGGCCGTCGCCAAGCACCTGCTGACCCACGAGCGCGGCGGGTCCACCTCCAGCCCGTCGCTCTACCGCTTCGTCCAGACGATCCGGGAGGCCGCGGCCGTGCGGACCTCGCCGTTCGGCGGCCGGCTGGTGGACGACCCGGTCTTCCAGCGCGACCTGGGCGAGCTCGAGGCGGAGGTCGCGTCGGTGGAGCACGTGGAGAAGCTGGCGGTCAGCGGCCATCCGATCTCGGCGGACCTGGCGTTCCCGTCCCTGAACAAGACCGTGAGCTCGGAGCTGACGCAGCGCCTGACCACGCTGATGGCGCGCGTGGCCGGCCTGCAGGGGTTGCCGCAGCAGCTGCAGGCCCTGCACGTCGGCTCCGGGGCCGCGCTGCTGAGCGACGACTTCGACCTGGTGGCCCTGCCCTACTACCTCAACAGCCGGGCGGCCTCCATCTACGCGGGCACCAACGAGGTGCAGCGCGACCTCATCGCGCGCACCGTCGCGGCGCGCTGAGCGAGGAGACCGAGCATGGACTTCACCTTCACCGACGAGCAGGCGATGCTGCGCGAGAGCGTCTCGCGCTACCTGCACAAGCACTACACGTTCGCGGCGCGCCAGGCGCTGGTGAGCAGCGACCGGCCGTACTCCGCCGAGGTCTGGCAGCACTTCGTCGATCTCGGCCTGCTGAGCCTGCCGTTCCCCGAGTCGGTCGGGGGTGTCGGCGGCTCGGTCGTCGACCTCGTCGCGATCGGCGAGCCCTTCGGCGAGCACCTGCTGGTCGAGCCCTACCTGGCGTCCGTGCTGCTGGCCGGCAAGGCGCTGGCCGCCACCGCGGACAACGTCAGGGCGCGCGACTGGCTCCAGCGGATCCTCGCGGGGACGGCGCTCGGCGCCTTCGCGCACGAGGAGGGCAACGGCACCCCCGACCCGGCTCAGGTCGCCCTGCGCTGCAAGGGGACCGGCGCGGCCTTCCAGCTGGACGGGGAGAAGCGGCTGGTGCTCGGCGCCGCGGAGGCCGACGTGCTCGTCGTGACCGCCCGCGTCGAGGGAGAGCCCGGCCGGCGCGACGGCCTGGCCCTGCTCCTCGTCGCGCCCGGCGCGCCCGGGGTGCGCCTGACGCCGTTCACGACGGTGGACGGCCGGAGCGCGGCCCATGTCGCGTTCGACTCGGTCGAGGTGCCGGCCGAGGACTGCCTGAGCACCGACGCGTACGCCGTCATCACCAGCACGGTGGGGGACGCCCTGGTGTCGCTGTCGGCCGAGGCGGTGGGAGCCATGGGCGCCCTGCTGCGCCAGACCGCCGAGTTCGCCACCACCCGCAGGCAGTTCGGCGTGCCCATCGCCACCTTCCAGGTGGTGGCCCACCGCCTGGCCGACATGAAGATCGACGTGACCAAGGCCCGGGCCAGCCTGCTCTACACGGCCGCGCTGGTCGAGGCCGGCCGGGCGACGCCGCGGGACCTGTCGGTGCTCAAGGCCCAGGTGGGGCGGCTCGGGCGCAGCGTTGCCGAGGCGGCCGTGCAGACCCACGGCGGCATCGGCACGACCGACGAGCTGGCCATCGGCCACTACCTGAAGCGGCTGCTCGCGATCGACGCGATGTTCGGTGACAGCGACTACCACTATCGCGTCGTCGGGGCCGGTGCCTAGGGCGGTCATGCGTCCTTCGCATCCTCCCGGCGCGCGTCAACGCTGAGGCCGCGCGCCGCCCGGGTCGAAGCAGGACAGGTGACCGAGCGCGTGCTGCCCAGGGACCGCGAGGGACGCTGTCCGGGCTGCCGTCGGCCGTGCGAGCTCGTCGGGCTCAGCGCGAGCGGCTACGGGCTGTGCTTCCTGCGGTGCGCGGGCTGCGGCACGGCGACCTGGTCGGTCGGCGGGCAGGCGGTGTCCCGGGCCGAGGCGCTGCGGATCCTCGGCGGCCGCGCCGCCTGAACCCGACCCGACCCGACGCGGCTCAGCGTCGGGGGAGCTCGGCGGCTCGCGGCGCCTCGTGCAGGTAGGGCTCGGGGGAGCGCCGCTCCGTTCCGCCCTGCAGGTCAGCGATGCGGTCGGCCAGGTCGCGGGCACGGCGGGCGCTCTCCAGCACGCGGCGGGCCTGGGGCAGCCACCGGTGCCCCGCCTCGGTCAGGGCGACGTCGCGGTTCGTGCGCCGAAGCAGCACCAGCCCGAGGTCGCGCTCCAGGCCGGCGACGTGCCGGCTGATCGTCGACTGGTCGAAGGCGAGCGTCCGCGCGGCCCGCGTGAAGCTCCGGTAGGTGGCGACGGCCACGAACGACTCGAGTTGCCGCAGCTCCACTGCCGCCTCCCCCGCGCCATGACCTCGCCGGACGCCACCCTACAGGCGTCTTGACTGGTCTTGACTGGTCCAGTCAAGACGCGGTGCGGCGGCTCCTGGCGGGCACGCGGGGCGCCGGAAAGGCGACCCCGACCGCCACCGCCTGCATCAGCCGCACGGTGGCGTCCCAGGACCCCTGCTCGTCGCCGCACTCCCGCAGGTGCTCGGCGACCTCGGCCCAGGCGGCGGCGGACTGCCGGCGCGCGCCCAGCCGGTCCAGAGCCCGGGCAGCGGTGAGGTACTCGCGCGTCGCGTCCGCCGTCCGGCCGTCCGCTCGCAGCGCGTACGCCAGGGCCTGGCGTGCCCGGGCGGACTCCAGCCGGGCGTCGTCGCCCAGCCGGTCGAGCGCGGAGACCGCCCTCTCCTGCGCCTGGTCCGGGCGCTCCACCAGGGTCAGTGCCCGGGACAGCTCGGTCTCGCAGTAGGCGATGTCGACCTGGCTGCCGGCCGTGAGCAGGACCGACCGGGCCTGCTCCAGCAGCTCCAGCGCCTCTGCGGCCCGGTCCGGGGCGTGGCGGATCAGCAGCGCCGCGTAGGCATTGCGCAGCCGGGCGATGTTGCGGGTGTCGTCGCCCTCCCCGAACAGCGCCAGCGCGCGGTAGGCGAGGTCGACCGCGTCCCCGGTCTCGCCGAGCTCGGACGCCAGCACGCTCGCGTTCCAGTAGGCCGCCCCGCGGGCTCGCGGCGTGCCCAGGGCCTCGGCCTGCCGCCGGACCCGCACCAGCAGCTGCGTGGTCCGGACCAGGTCGCCGCGTTCCTGGTAGGCGAAGGCGACCGTGCACAGCAGGTTGACCTCGAGATCGCTGTCCTGCAGGCCGTAGCGGCTCACCGCCTCGAGCCCCTGCTCGCCCAGGTCGGTGGCCCGGCCGAGGTCGCCGCACTCCCGGTAGCAGCGCGACAGCGCCAGGCACGCGCGCACGAAGGGGTGCAGCTTGGGCTCGCCGAGGGAGGCCTCGCGCAGCACCTCGTACGCCTCGATCGCCCCCTCGAGGTCGCCGGCGGCCTCCCGTGACTCCGCCAGGCCCCAGCCGGCGCGGGCGCTGATCGACGCGTCACTCGACGACCCGAGCGCGGCGAAACGGATCGCTGCGGCCGCCGGATCGCCGTTGGCCAGCTCCAGCTCGGCGTGGCCCAGCTCCAGCCGGTCGTCGGACAGGCCCTGCCCGGAGAGCAGGAAGGCGCTGGTCGTTCCCAGCCGCTGGGCCAGCCAGCTGACGGCCTTCGCGGTCGGCTGCCGCTTGCCCGCCTCGATGAGGGAGACGTAGCTGCCGGAGACACCGGGGCCGGCCAGGTCGTGCTGGCTCAGCCCCTGCTCACGGCGCAGGCGCCGGAGCCGGTGGCCGATCGTCTCTGCAGTGCTCACACACGCTCCAAGTCGCCGGGTGACCCGACAGTCTGTCCGAACTCCGGCGCCGCTGCCGGGGAGGGGCCGACGGGGACAGGGTCGGCGCCGTGCTCAGCAGCAGCCGGGAACCCCGTTGAGGACGGGCGGGGGCGAGATCGTCACTCCCAGAGCCGGCGTCGAGCCGGTGGGTCCGCCGTCCGCGGACCCCGTTCCGGTGGTGGTCAGGGCGGCCAGCGTCATCGCGGTCGCGGCGAGCGTGATCAGGACAGTGCGCATTTTGACTCCTCTTGACTGGTGGAGTCAAAACTGTGACAGGTGGCCCGCGGTGCGCGGCTGGCGGGCGTCCCTGCGCAGTCAGGCGGAGTCGTCCGCGTCTTGACTGGCCGCCCGGCGAACGGCGATGCTCCGGGCGCAGGCCGCGACCAGGGTTGGCGTACGGGCGGTGGCAACGAGGGGACGGCGGCCGTGGCGGCAGCGACGCAGCGCCGAGCGGGCCTGGTGCCGCGTCCCCGGCGCGCCGAGGCCGAGCGCTCCTCCGCGAGGGTTCTCGCGGCGCTGTCGGCGCTGCCCGCGCAGGAGCGGCACGTGCTGGTTCTCACTGACCTGCTCGGGCTGCCCGTTCCGGCGGTCGCGGCCGAGGTGGGGCGTACGGACGCCTGCGTGCGGGCCGAGCTCGCCCGGGGCCGCCACCGGCTGGTGGCGCTGCTGCAGCCGGCTGCCGGAGCCTGAAGCGACCGCCGCGACCGCACCGCGGCGCTGCCGCCGCCGGTCCCGGCGAGGTGGTGACGGACCGGTCACACCTGCCGCGTGGCGCCCGGTCGGTGGCGCAGAGCGTGTCAGAGTCGGACAGACAGGTCGGATGCCCGCGCGGCAGCCGTCCCCCGCACCCGCACCCGTCGAGGAACCCCTGTGCCGCTCGCCCGCTCGCGCCGCCCCCGTCCCGCCCGTCGCCCCCGCGGTGCGCTGCTCCTGGCGCTGGCCGTCGGGCTGCCCG
>JAOPWI010000440.1 GCA_025965755.1 Frankiales bacterium
GCCCGACACAGAAGACGCAGGTCAGACGCGGTGCCGCCGGTCCGGCGGCACCGACCGAGACCTCGCCGGTCACCTCATGGTCGCATCGGCTGTTCCAGCCCTCCGCGGGCGTGCGGCTGCCGGTCACCCTCGCTGGTGAGCACCCGTCGGACGTGCCTCCGGACGTCCGGACCGTCCCGCCGGCGCGGTGCGGACGGGGGGTCCGAGGAGCGGCACGGACGGGGAGGCAGGACGGGCCGGGTCGCCGACGGCGGCAGCGACGCCGGGCTGCAGGCCCCCCGGCCCGTCCTTCGCTGCCGACGCCTCAGGGCCCGGCCGGCATCCGGCTCAGCCCTTTCAGGAGGGCAGCGCGGCGGCCAGGTCGACCAGGAAGCGCACCCGCTGCTCAGGTGAGAGCGGCTCGGCAGACGGCAGCACGTACAAGGTCGCCGCGTCGAGCCCGGCGTCGAAGTAGGCCTCGACGCGGTCCGCGCACTCCTGCGGCGAGCCGGAGACGACCAAGTCACGCACCACGTGCTGCGGTACGGCTCTGGTCGCCGCTCTGCGGTCCCCTGCGGCCCAGGCGGCCTGCATGTCGGCGAGTTCCGGGCCACGACCGAGCCAGTTCTGGAACTGCGCGTACACCGGAACCGTGAGGTACCCGGCGATGTGACGGCGTGCGGCGGTCTCCACGGCAGCGCCGTCTCCGGGCACGACGAAGATGCGGCCGCTGATCTCCAGCGGCGCGTCGACGATCCGCGGAACCTGGGCGCGTGTCCGCACGGTCGCGACGTCGTTCGCTGACAGGAAGTTGAGGCACACCCCGTCGGCCTCTGCGGCGGCCAGCTCCTGCATGCGCGGCCCGAGGGCGGCGACGATGAGCTGAGGAGGAACGGCAGGTGGGCGCAGCAGCTTGAACCCCTCGGCATGAACGGTCTCCCGGTCCGTCGCCCGCTCACCGGCGAGAACCTCACGCAAGAAGCGGAGGGTGTCGGCGACCTTCTGGTAGGGCCGCTCGAACGGAACGCCATTCCACGAGGAGACGATGACGTCGGACCCAGAGCCGATGCCGAAGCGCACCCGGCCCGGGGCCACCTCGGCCATGGCGGCGGCCGTCATGGCAAGAACGCCGGGGCCGCGGGTGAAGACGCTGGACACCGCGCACGACAGCCCGAGGTCCGGCTCCCAGCCGGCGAACAGGGCAAGCGGCGTGTAGCCGTCCAGGGCGGCCACCTCCCCGGTCCAGGCTTCCGTGTAGCCGGCCGCGACCAGTTGACGCAGCAGTGGCCGGTGATCGGCGAGCGCGACGTCGTCGAAGGGGAGCGTGACCCCGAGCCGGCGGCTCACCGGCCGGCGAACACGGGAGTCCGCCGCTCCAGCACGGCTCCGGCGCCCTCCTGGAAATCGTCCGTCAGGAACGACTGGACCGCCGCTTCGACCTCGAGGCGGAAGTTGTCCGCCGGAAAGGGATAGGCCCGCTCGACGGCGGCCTTCGCGAGACGCACGGCGACGGGCGGACGCTCCGCGTGCGTCGCCGCCAGCTGGTCGACAGCGGCCGCGACCGCGTCGGGCTCGACGACGGACGTCAGCAGTCCGAGCGCGAGCGCGCGCTCGGCCTTGATCAGTCGTCCACCGATCACGAGCTCCTTGGCCTGGGCCAGGCCGACGATGCGCGCGATGCGCTGCACGGGAGGCGCAAAGCCCACGTTGACCTCGGGCCAACCGATCCGCAGGCCGGATCCGGCGATCCGGAAGTCGCAGGCGAGGGCCACCTCGGCGGCGTTGCCGACGCAGGCGCCGACCGGTAGCGCGGCGATGGTCACCAGCGGCAGGACCTCGAGGAGGCGGAAGACCTCGTACTCGGTCTCCACGTAGGCGCGGTAGGTGGCCAGGTCCATGCCCTTGATGCCTGCGAGGTCCGCTCCGCCGCTGAACGTGGCGTCGCCTCCTTCGACGACGAGAACGCGTGCGTCGGAACTCGGCAGCGTGCGCAGCGCGGTGCGCAGCTCTTCGAACATGGGCAGGGTGAAGACGTTGGCCGGGTGGTCGCTGCGGAAGCGCAGTCGGGCGACATACCCGTCCTGGGTCAGGCTGATCTGGTGGGACGGCGTGTCAGGCACGGGTTGCTCTTCTCTGTGGACGTTCAGGAGGTGGAGCCGTGCACGGCGCCAGCGTGGTGCAGGCGCCGGATGGCGGAGGCGTCGAGATGCAAGAGGTCGCGGAGCACCTCGTCGGTGTGCTGGCCGATCCGGGGAGGGCCGCTCGGGGGTCCGACGTGGGTGCCGGAGATGCGGTAGGGCGCGCTCTGCACGAGCACCTCGCCCACGCCGTCGAGGTCAACGGGCTGCAACGTCCCGCGCTCGATCAAGTGCGGGTCCGCGCGGTTCTCCGCGACGGTGCGCACCCGGGCGCCTGGGAGCCCGTGCTCCTGCAGAACCGCAATCAGCGCCTCGGCGTCCGGCTGCTCGGCGGCCCACTCGTCGATCAGGCCGTAGAGGTCGCCGCGGTGCGCGACGCGTCCCTCGATGTTGACGAAGCGCGGGTCGGACGCCAGGGCGCCCCGCCCCATGGCGATCGCCAGCCGGGACCAGGCTGCGTCGCCGACCGCCGAGAACGTGACGTGCTCGCCGCTGGCGACTCTGACCACGCCGGTCGGCACGGTCTGAGGATGCTTGCTCCCGTAGCGCCCGAAGTCGCGCTCGCCGTCGGTCAGGACCGCCTGGCCGACGGCTTGGTCGATCATGGCGAACAGCGCGTCGAAGGAGGACACGTCGACGTGGCTTCCGGTGCCGGTGCGCTCGCGCAGGTGGAGGGCGGCGCCGAGCGCGGCGAGGGCGTGTACTCCGGCGTTGAGGTCGGCGAGCGGGGTGCCGAAGTGCGACGGTGGTCCGCCCTCCTCGCCGGCGATGGACATCAACCCCGAGTAGGCCTCGGCGACCATCCCGTGACCGGACAGGTGGGAGTACGCGCCGGTGCGGCCGAAGAGGCTGAGCGACAGCAGGACGACCCGGGGGTTGAGCTCCTGCAGCTTCTCCCAGCCGAGGCCGAACTGCTCCAGGGCTCCGGGCCGGAAGTTCTCCACGACGACGTCCGCCCAGGCGACCAGGCGCTCGGCGATGTCCCGTCCTTCGGTGGACTTGAGGTTCAGGCCAAGGGAGCGCTTGCCCGCGTTGTACTGCGCGAAGGCACTGCTGCCGTCGACGCC
The DNA here is from genome assembly GCA_025965755.1 of Frankiales bacterium. Taxonomy (GTDB): domain Bacteria; phylum Actinomycetota; class Actinomycetes; order Mycobacteriales; family SCTD01; genus RYN-170. Next base: position 3,185 of record JAOPWI010000440.1, read on the forward strand.
GTGCGCGACGGGGAGCGCCCGCATGACGTCGCCTGACGGGGACTCGACGCGGATGACGTCGGCGCCCAGGTCGGACAGCAGCCGGGTGCAGAACGGGCCGGCGATGACCTGGCTGAGGTCGAGCACGCGCAGCCCGGCGTACGCGCCGGACCGGCCCACGGCGGCGGGCCGCGGTGTGTCCGGGGAGCTCATCGGGCTGCTCCGAAGACCGAGCCGTGCTGCGCACGAAGCTCCGCCTTGGCGATCTTGCCTGTGCCGGTGCGCGGGAAGTCCGCCACGACGTGCACCTCCTTCGGCGTCTTGAAGCCGGCGAGGTGCTTGCGCGCGTAGCGGATGACGGCGCTGGGGTCGATCTCCTCGGCGCCGGGCAGCGGCCGGAGCAGGGCGACCACGCGCTCCTCGTACAGCGGATCGGGAACGCCGATGACCGCCACTTCGGCCACGCCCGGATAGCCCGAGAGCACGTCCTCGACCTCGCGGGGATAGACGTTCTCGCCTCCGGTGATCACGATGTCCTTCGCGCGGTCGACGAGGGTGCAGTACCCGTCGGCGCTGCGCCGGACAAGGTCACCGGTGCGCAGCCAGCCGTCCGCGTCCAGGACCTGAGCCGTCAGCTCGGGCCGGTCGAGGTAGCCGAGCATGACCGCGTCCGAACGCACCAGCAGCTCGCCCACCTCGTCGTCGTCGACAGCCGCCCCGGAGGCGTCGACGACGCGAATCTCCGTGCCCGGAACAGGAAGCCCGAGAGAGCCGAAGTGGTCCAGAAACGCCTGCCCGCGCAGCGCCATGGTGTGCGGACCGGACTCGGTCGAGCCGTAGCCGTGCACCAGGTCGGCGTGGGGAAAGTGCTTGCGGATCGCCTCGAAGGTGGTTGGCGACGCCACGCTGCCACCGACGTAGCAGCCACGCACGGCGCTCGTGTCGACGCCGTGCAGGTGCCCCGACTCGAACAGCAGGCTGTAGTGCGCGGGCACGCCGACGAAGTACGTCACCCCGCTGCCGAGCGCGCGGGCCACGGCCTCAGGCTCGTACTGGCGGAGCACGGTGACCCGTCCGCCCTGCACCAGCAGCTGGTTCGGCACGGAACCGCCGCCGATATGGAACTGCGGCAGGATCGCCAGCAGATGGTCCTCGCGGGTGAGCTGGAAGGCCAGTGCGGCCGTGAGACTGTCGAGAATGCGCGCGCGCTGCGTGCGCATGACTCCCTTGGCCTGACCGGTGGTCCCGCTGGTGAAGACGATCTCGTGGACGGCGTCCTCACTGACGGCCTGCGCCACGGGTGTGCCGGCGCCGGCGGCGATCTCGTGGAATGCGCCCCAGCCGGCTGCCTGGCCACTTCTCACGAAGCGGTGCTGGGGCGGGGCCGCGACGCAGGCTGCCTCGGCGGTGGCCACGAACTCCGCGCCGGCCACCACCACCGTGGGGCGCACCAGCTCGACCTGCGGGGCCAGCTCGTGCGGACGCAGCCAGGAGTTGAGGGCGGTGAACGTCATTCCGAGCTTCGCGGTGGCGAACCACATGAGCAGGAAGTCGGCCGAGTTGCGGTCCAGCCAGACGAGCCGGTCTCCGGGTCCAAGTCCCAGGGCCTGCAGGCCCTCCGCGAGCGCCTCGGTCCGGAGATCAAGCTCGGCGTACGTCAGGTCTGCCCCGTCCTCGGAGGTGATCGCGGTGCGCGGGCCGTACGCCGAAGCGCAACGCCGCAGAACGTCTCGGTGGGTGAGCATCGAATCCCTTCTCAGGTGGTGTAGGCGGCGAGCAGGTCGTGCTCGAGCTCCGCGGCTGGGCCGGCCGCCTGGACCTCGCCGTGCGACAGGACAACGACGTCTGTCACCAGCCGGAGGGCCAGCGCGGCGTTCTGCTCCACGAGCAGCACCGCGGTGCCCTGCGCGTTGACGGCCCGCAAACCGCGCAGCACGTCATCCGCGACCGCAGGCGCCAGTCCCATGGACGGCTCGTCGATCATGAGCAGCGAGGGTCGGGACATCAGCCCGCGCGCGACGGAGAGCATCTGCTGCTCTCCGCCGGACAGGCTGCCGGCGGCGGTCTTCAGCCGTCGCTCGAGCGACGGGAACAGGTCCAGCATCTCGCGGAGCAAGCCGCTGGTGTCACCGCGGTTGCCGTAAGCACCCATGAGCAGGTTCTCCTCCACCGTGAGCGGCGAGAGGATGCCTCGTCCTTCGGGAACGTGCGCCAGCCCGAGGCGCACCACCCGGTGCGGGCGGGTGCCGCGCAGGTCGCGCCCCCGCCACAGCACCCGGCCGGC
>JAOPWI010000025.1 GCA_025965755.1 Frankiales bacterium
GCTCTTCCGATCTGCGGCCACCGGCCGCCCGGCACGCAGGACCCGCACGAGCACCGGCGACCAGGCGGGCCCGGCCGCGTCGGCCGCGGCGCGCCACCAGAGCGGCCCGGCGGTCACCGGGCAGCCCGTCGCGACGCACAGGTCGGCCAGCTCCGGCAGGGCGGCGAGCGCGTCGGTGCCCCGCAGGACCTGCACCTCGTGAGCCGTCATGCCGCGCTCAGCGGTCGCCGACCCGGCACGAGCGTGCGCAGCACCGCGACGCCCTCCGGATCGAGCCAGCGGCTGAGCGCCCACCAGCAGACCAGGTAGCTGGCCCCCTCGAGGGGCGCGGCGGCGAGCAGGGGCAGGGGAGTGAGGATCAGGACCCCGGCCGCCGGCACCGCGGCCAGCGCCGGCAGCCCGAAGGTGCGCAGCACGGCGGGCCGGCCGACGACGCGGGCGACCAGGCCGGTGAGCACGAGCGCCTCGAGCAGGTACGCGCCCGTGGTCGCCATCGCCGCGCCCACCTCGTCGAACCGAGGAATGAGCACGAGGTTGGCCGCGACGTTGACGGCCAGCGCCGACAGGCTCCCGAACAGCACCTGCCAGCTGCGGTCCAGGGCGTACAGGGCGTAGCCGGCGAGGTAGGCCACGCCAAAGGCCAGCGGCGCGACGGCCAGCCAGGCGAGCACGGCCGAGCCCCGGGCGCCGTAGGAGGGGCCGTACAGCAGCCCGAGCACCTCCTGCCCGCGCACGAGCAGCAGGACCGCGTAGGGGGCGAAGAAGAAGGCACACACGCCGACGCCCCGCTCGAGACCGCGCCGCACCTGCCAGGGCTCGGTGGCGGCAGCCATCGCCGGAAAGACGGTCCGGGCGACCGCCCAGTTGATGAACATCACGGTCTCCAGCAGCCGGTACGCCGCCGTGTAGTGGCCGACCGCGACGCTGCCGGCCAGCGCGCCCAGCAGGATGGCGTCGACGCGGAACAGCGCTGTGCTGACGACCGCGTTGACCCCGACCGCGACGGACGCGCGCACCAGCGCCAGCGTCCGCGTCCGGTCGGCCCGGCGCAGCTCGAGCGGCACGCCCAGCCGGCGGACGGCGAACAGCATGACGACCGCGCCGACGGCACTGCCGGCGACCAGGCCGGCGCTGAGGGCGACCACGCCCCCGCCGGCCGCCAGGGCGGTCACCCCGACGATTCCGGCCACCAGGCGCTGGCCGACGAGCACCGGCGCGACCCGGGACTGCCCGCCGACGGCGGCGGCGACGGCCCGGCCGGCGTCGCCCAGGGTGTCCAGCAGCGCTGCCACGGTGAGCAGGACGAGCGCCAGGCCGCCGGGTTGCGACAGGTCGCCCAGGACCGCGACGGTCGCGGCGAGGAGCACCAGCGCGGTGCCCGACAGCAGCAGCCGCAGGACCACGAGGTCGGCGTAGGCGTTCTCCAGGGCGGCCCGGTCGCGGCTGCCCTCCCGCGTGACGACGGTGTCGAAGCCCCAGGCCACGACGGTCGAGACGAGCAGGGACAGCGCCAGGGCGTAGGAGAACGCGCCGAAGCCGGCCTGCCCCAGAGACCGGGCGGCCACGACCATGATGACGAAGGTCGAGGCCTTGCCGGCCACCTCGACGAGGGACAGCGCGACGACCGTGCGTGCGGCCGTGCGCGTCCCCGGCCCGACCACGAGGGGGACCTGCGCGCCTGGCGCGGCTGCCACCTGGCCTCCCCTGTCCTGTGCTGGGCCGGTTGCGACCTGACTGCTCCTCTATCGGCAGGCAGCGGGCGGACCTGCAGCCCCGCAGCGGTGCCGAACGGACCTTGAGTCGCCGGCTGCCGGTGCCGATGCCGTCGGGACCGCGCCTCGCCGCCTACCTCTCCCGGGAGATCACGTGCACACGACACCCTCCGAGCAGCTGGTCGCCTGGACGGAGTCCGAGACGGCGGGCTTCGGCGAGCGCGTCCTGGTGCTGCCGCACCGGCTGCACGAGCGCGAGGACCTGATCGGCGACGCGGCCCTCGTGGCGCTCCTGGACCTGCTGCCGCAGGGGGCGCGGCACGTCTACACCATGGGCACCGACCCGGCGGACCGCTCCGGCTGGCGGCAGGGCACCGTCGGCAGCCGCAGCGGCACGGAGTTGCTGCGCGCCGTGCAGCAGGGACGGCTGTGGTTCAACCTGCTCCGCGTTCAGGACCACGCGCCGGCCTGGCGGGCGGCCCTGGAGAACCTGGTGGCCGGCGTGACGGCCAGCCTGCCCGGGCTCGAGGTGGTCGACGCCTCCGCCACCCTGCTGGTCTCGTCGCCGACCGCGCTCGTGCACTACCACGCCGACGCGCAGCCCAACCTGCTGTGGCACTGCCGCGGGCGCAAGCAGGTCCACGTCTGGCCGGCGCTGGATCCGCGCTTCGTTCCCGCCGACGACCTGTCCGCCATCTTCGCCGGCCAGGCTCACGAGTGGCTTCCCTACGACCGCAGCTACGACCGGCAGGCCACCGTGGTCGACCTGGAGCCGGGCTCGGTGATCACCTGGCCGCAGAACGCCGCGCACCGGGTCAGCAACACCGAGGGCGTGAACGTCAGCCTGTCGATGGAGTTCTCCACCCGGGCCAGCCTGCGCCGGCAGCACGTCTGGGCGGCCAACCGCTACCTGTCCACGCAGCTGCACCTGCCGGTGCGCTCCACCCGCGACGGCGGCCCCTGGGCGGCGACCAAGGCGACGTCCTACCGGGCGCTGCGCAGGATGCGCCCGCTGCCGAGCGGCAAGGACCACACGCCGACCTTTCAGGTCGACCCGGACGCCCCGCTGGGGGTCGGCGCCCTGCGCTGAGGACGGCCGGCGTGGCCGCCCCGGCACGGGACGGCCGCGCCGCTCAGCGGCGCAGCAGGGCCCGCGCCTGGTGGCGCCGGTGCGCCGGCACGGCCTTGCGGGCAGCGGACAGGGCGCGCGCTCGGGCCCACCTGGCGGCTCGGTCCGTGCCGCGCAGCCACCTGTCGGACTCGGCGCGCACCTCCAC
>JAOPWI010000037.1 GCA_025965755.1 Frankiales bacterium
AGCGGGCCGACCAGCTGGGCGCCCTCGAGGCGCTCGCCCGACAGCCGCTGCTCCGCCGCCAGCGCCGCCTGCAGGCCACTGGCGCGACCGCGGCCGAGCAGCCAGCCCAGGCCGACGCCGAGCACGACGCCGAGCGCGAGCGCGAGCACGGGGGCGGTGGCCAGGAGGTCCATGTCCCGCAGCCTGCCGCCGCCCTCCGACAGTTCCGGGAAGGCCCGCCGGCGCGGGGCCGCCACAACGCCTGCCTGACCGCGGCGCCGGTCCCCGTCGGCGGCAGGCCGAGGCCGAGCCTGGAGACTGCCGCCGCCAGCTCAGGGCAGCGCGCTCACCCGCTGCCGTTCCACCTTGCGCCGCACCCTCGGCACGCACTCGACCAGGGCCAGGGCCAGGGAGACGTGCACCTCGCCGAGATCGCCCGGGCCGAGCGGCCCCGTGCCCGGGCGGTACCAGGACGGAATGGACGTGCCCATGACCACGATGGCCCGGGACGCCTCGCGCGGGTCACGGGTGAGGAACACCCGGTCCTCGACGCCCCGGTTCACGATGGTGTCGAACAGCCGCTGAATGCGGTCCCGCTTCTGGACGACGGTGTCCCGCCACATCGGCTCGAGGCTGCGATGCTCGGTGTTGCCGACGAAGCTCTCGACCGGGTGGTCGACGTGCCGCTGCACGTGCACGCGCACGACGGCCGCCAGCTGCGCCGCCGGCCCGTCCGCGCCCTCGGTGGCCCGCGTCAGGGCCTCCAGGTGCCGGTCGGTGGCCCGCACCATGAACGCGGCCAGGATCTCCTGCTTGGAGGTGAAGTAGTGGTACAGCGCTGCCGTGCTCAGGCCGGCCCGGTCGGCGATGTCGCGGATCGACGAACCGTGGTAGCCGTGCTGGAACATCACGTCCACCGCGGCGGCGAGGATGATCTCCTCACCCGGCCGGCGCGCGGGGACGGTCACCCCGGCCTCACTTGATGGCGAGCGGGTTGATCGGTGAACCGACGCCGTGGGTGAACTTCAGCGGCGGAGCGCAGAAGAAGAACTCATAGACGCCGTCCGCGGCGCAGTCCGCGGACAGCTCCTCGAAGTCCAGGATCTCGCCCAGGGTCATCCCCATGTCGCGGATGAGCACCATGTGCACGTTCAGCAGCTCGCCCTCGATCTCGCCGGGCAGCACCTCGATCGCCCAGTTGTCCGAGCAGACGGCGGCGACGCCCCGGTCATGCAACCAGTCGACACAGTCCATGCCCAGGCCCGGCTCGCCCGCCATGAAGCTGGTGGCGTCCGCCTCGACGAGGAACTTGCGACGCCAGCCGGTGCGGAACAGCAGGATGTCGCCCTCGCCGACCGTGACGCCGTGTGCCTGCGCCGCCTCGTCCAGGTCGTCCGGAGTGATCACGTAGCCCTGCTCGAGCCACTCGACGCCCTTGCGGCGGGCGATGTCGAGCAGGACGCCGCGGCCGGCGATCCCCTTCGACATCTTGTCGATCGAGCAGCGCTTGGCGCCGTGCGCCGTGATGTTGGCTGCCACGTCGTAGCCGTTGTAGAGCTTGCCGTCGTAGAACACGTGCCCCAGGGCGTCCCACTGCGATCCGGCCTGCAGCGGCATGAACACGTAGTCGTCGGCGTAGCGGAACGCACCCGGGAAAACCTGGTCCGCCCCGGTCTCGGACATGAGGCGGATGGGGTTGATGCGACCGCCGCCGGGCTGAGGGCCGCTGCTGTCGAGGGGGATGCCGAGGTCGAAGCTGGCGCCCCGGCGGATCAGCGTGCCCGCGGCCACCAGCTTGTCGGGGGTGATGAGGTTGACGGTGCCGCGCTCGTCCTCCTCACCCCAGCGGCCCCAGTTGCTGACGCGCTGGCCGATCGTGCGGAAGTCATCCATGGCCTTCTCCAGTCGGTCGGGACGGGCGGGACGGGCGGGCTAGGAGTCCTGCGTCAGCTGGGCACGCAGCTCACGCTTCAGGATCTTGCCGGAGGCGTTGCGGGGCAGCTCCGGCACGAACAGCACGCGGGTCGGCTTCTTGTAGCTGGCCAGGTTGCGGCGGCAGTGCTCGATGACCTCCTCCTCGGTCACCGACGCGCCCTCCCGCAGCTGCAGGAAGGCGACGACCCTCTCGCCCCACATCTGGTCCGGAACGCCCACGACGGCTGCTTCGGCGACGGCCGGCACCGCGTACAGGACGTCCTCGACCTCGCGCGAGTAGACGTTCTCCCCGCCGGTCAGGATCATGTCCTTCATCCGGTCGACGATGAAGAAGTTGCCGTCCGCGTCGATGCGGGCGAGGTCGCCGCTGTGGAACCAGCCGCCTTCGAACGCCTCCGCCGTCGCGGTCGGGTTGTTCCAGTAGCCCATCGTCACCTGCGGCCCCCGGACGACCAGCTCGCCGACCTCACCCACGGCCACGTCGTTCAGCTCGTGGTCCACGACGCGGACCATGGACATCGGCATGGGCCGCCCGACGGAGGTCAGCAGCTCGGGCTGCTCCAGCCCGCGCAGGTGCGCCTCGCTCGGCTGGTAGAGCACGTTGCCGGACAGCTCCGTCATGCCGAAGCCGGTAGCGAACTGCGCATTGGGGAACCGGCGCATGCCTTCCCGCAGCACCTCCACCGGCATGGCGGCCGCCCCGTAGCCGATCCGCCGCACCCTGCTCACGTCGTGCTTGGGCAGATCGGGGTGCCGCAGCAGCATGCTGAACATCGTGGGCGCGACGGTCGTCTCCTCGATGCCGTAGCGGTGGAGGTGCTCGAGGAAGCTGCCCGCCTCATAGCCCCGCATGAGGACCAGCTCACGCCCGCGCAGGTGCAGCACGAGAATCGAGTAGCCGGCCACATGGCACAGCGGCCAGGGAAACAGCGACGGACCCGTCACGTCGGACGGCCACCGGATGGCCGCGTTGACGGTGGAGGCGAGCAGGTTGGCGTGCGAGAGCATCGCGCCCTTCGCCTTGCCGGTGGTGCCGCTCGTGTAGATGATCCAGGCCAGGTCGCGGTCGGTCACCTGCACCGACGGCTCCTGCTCGGACGCCTGCTCCAGCAGCGCGTCGTAGCTGAGCATGCCGTCCGGCACGGGCTCGTCGCCGTGCCCGATGACGACGACCTGGCGGACCCCGGCATCGGCGGGGAGATCGCGCACCAGGTCGACGTACTTGGGCTCGACGATCAGCACGGTGGACTGCGAGTCGCGGACGATGTGCTCGACCTCGCGGGCGGACAGCCGGTAGTTGATGAACACCAGGCACATGCCGGCGAGGGGGACCGCGTAGTACGTCTCGACGAACTCGGGCAGGTTCTCGGCCAGGATGGCCACGCGGTCGCCCGGTGCGCCCAGCCCGGCGAACGCGTTGGCGCCGCGCAGGATCCTGCGGTGCAGCTGGGCGTAGGTGTACGTCGTGTCGCCGAACGTCAGCGCCGGCGCGTCCGGCGCGCGCCGTGCGGTGTAGGCGACGCAGTCGCTGAGGAGCATGTGCTGACCGGTCATGACTCTCCTGGGGTGACGGGTGCGGGCTCAGCGACCGACGTACTGCGGCTCCCGCTTCTCCAGGAACGACTTCACGCCTTCGCGGTGGTCCTCCGTCAGGAACAGCTGCGCCAGCGTCGAGCTGACCCAGGAGCCGAGCTCCTTCCAGTCGGGGTCGAGCGCCTCGCGCAGCCCGCGCTTGATGGCCTGCGCGGCCAGGGGCGGGTTGGCGGCGATCGCGCCCGCGAGCTCGCCGGCGGCCTGCAGCAGCTCACCGTGCGGCACCACGTCGAGCACCAGCCCGATGGACAGGGCCTCCTGCGCGTCGATGACCCGGCCGGTGAGCAGCAGCTCGGCCGCCCGCTGGCGCCCGACCGACTGGGCGAGCAGCGCGATGCCCGGCGCGTCGGTGCACAGGCCGCGCTTGATGAACAGCTCGCCGAACGTCGCCCTCTCCGACGCCACCCGGACGTCGGCCATGAGCGCCAGCTCCATGCCCCAGCCCATGGCTGCGCCGTTCACGGCCGCGACGATCGGCACGTCGCAGTGCAGCAGCGCGTCGGCGGCGGGCGTCAGCCGGGGGTTCGTGCCGAGGCCGGGCGGAGGTCGGTCGCCGCCACCCATGATCTCGCGGACGTCGTCGCCGGAGCAGAACGCCGGGTCCTCGCCGGTGATGAGGAGAACGCGCTCTTTGCAGTTGCGCACCACCTGCTCCAGCTCGTCGTACGTCTTGCGGCGCAGGGCGTTGCGCACCGCCGGACGCCGGAGGGTGAGGACGCCGACATGGCCGTCGACGGTGTAGTCGATGTCCTCGTGCATGGGTGCGCTCCTGTGCTCGTCGGGTGGGTCAGGACGTGCTGAGCCGGTCACGCAGCTGGCGCTTGAGGACCTTGCCGGAGGCGTTCTTGGGGAGCTCGTCGACGATCTCCACACGGCGCGGCTTCTTGTAGCCGGCCAGCTCCTCCTTGCAGAACGCGGTGATCTCCTCCGGCGTGACGGTCTGCCCGGGACGCGCCACGATGACGGCGCACACCGTCTCGCCCCAGTGGACATCGGGCAGCCCGATGACGGCGGCCTCGGCGACTGCCGGGTGGCGGTAGAGCACGTCCTCCACCTGACGCGAGTAGACGTTCTCCCCGCCCGTCACGATCATGTCCTTCTTGCGGTCCACGATGTAGACGTAGCCCTCGGCGTCCATCCGCCCGAGGTCGCCGGTGTGGAACCAGCCGCCGGCGAAGGCCTCCTCGGTCGCCGCCGGGTTGTTCCAGTACCCCTTCATCACCTGGTCGCCCCGGACGACGATCTCGCCGACCAGGCCGGTCTCGACATCGTTCATGTCGTCGTCCACCAGCCGCAGGTCCACCAGCGGCATCGGGCGTCCGGCTGCGGCGAGCAGCTGCGGGGCGCCCTGCAGCGCCCGCACGTGGGTGGCCGGATCGAGGAACAGCACGTTTCCGGCGAGCTCGGTCATGCCGAAGCCCTGCACGAACTCCGCGTCCGGAAAGCGGCCGAGTGCCGCCCGCAGCACCTCGACGGGCATGCCGGACCCGCCGTACGCGATGGTCTGCAGGCTGCTGAGGTCGTAGGTGTCCACGTCCGGGTGCTGGAGCAGCATGTTGAGCATGGTCGGGGCGAGCGGCGCTCCGGTGACCCGGTGACGGTCGACGGAGGCCATGAAATCGCCCGGCTCGTACGCCGCCCGCAGCACGAGCGTCGCGCCGCGCAGGCAGTAGCCCGGGACGCCGTACCCCGCGACGTGGCACAGCGGGAACGGCATGAGGTAGGCATCGCCCGGCCCGGACGACGACTCGATCAGCCAGCTGGCCAGCGAGGTGAGCAGGTTGCGATGGCTGAGCATCGCGCCCTTGGGCTGCCCGGTGGTGCCACTGGTGTAGATGAGCCAGGCGACGTCGTCGGCGGAGACCTCGGCCGTGGGCGTCGACGTGGACGCGCCGGCCAGCAGCTCCTCGTAGGAGACGTCACCGCCGTCGCCGTCGCAGACGACCAGCTTGAGGTCCGGCAGCGAGTCGCGGATGGCTGCGACGGCGGGCAGGTATTTCGGCTCGGTCATGAGGACCGTGGCCCCGGAGTCGCGCATGATGTGCGCCAGCTCCTTGGGATTGAGCCGGTAGTTCAGGAACGTGAGCACCATGCCTGCGGTCGGGACGCCGTAGTAGGCCTCGACGAACGCGGGTCGGTTCTCCATGAGGATGCCGACGCGGTCGCCGACGCCAGCGACGGCTCCGAGCCCGTTGGCCAGCCGGCGCACGCGGTCGTCCAGCTGGCGAAACGTCGTGGTGCCGCCGTCGAACACGATCGCCGGCTGGTCACGGAACTTCCGGGCGGCGATGACAGGGACATCTCCGAGCAGCATGCTGCACCTCGCGTTCGGTCTAGCGGCGGTCGGACTCCACGAGGTAGGCCGGGTTGGCGACGAGAACGCGGGCGACCGCGTCCTGCCGGAGGGAGGTGACGAGCTCGGGCAGGCGGTCGTCGAACTCACCGGCGCGGATCCGCGCGGCCAGGTCCGCGTCGTCGCCGGCGCCGAGCGCGCTCAGGCGGGCGGCGTGCTGCTCCTGTGCGCCGGTCTGCTGCAGCTCGCGCTGGATGATGCCGAGGACGTTGGCAGCGACGCGCGTGTGGAACTGCAGCCGACCCTCGAGCGCCGGCATGAGCTCGGTGCGCAGAAACTCCTGCACTGCCTCGGCCAGCTCGGCCGCGCTGGGCCTGCCGTGCATGCTCACGTCGCCTCCCCGAGCAGCTCGTCCAGCACCAGGAGCACGTCGTACTCCTGCTCGCACACCCGCCGGCCGATGGCCGCCAGCTCCACGGACCGGGTCGTGCCACGCAGGTGGCGCTCCGCCTGCACCATGCAGCCGATGCCCCAGCGCATGGTCCCGAGGACCTCCCACCAGCGGACGACCTCGGGGTCGACCTTGGTGCCGGACGTCTGGGCGTACGCCTCGAACAGCTGCTCGCGCGTGCCGAAACCACCGACGGGCAGGTCCGAGCCGAAGCGCCACGCGCGCACGCACAGCCACCCCAGGTCTTCCATCGGGTCGCCCGCGTGCACCACCTCCCAGTCCAGGACGGCGCGTACGCCCTCCGGCCCGACGATGAGGTTGCCGTTGCGGAAGTCGCCGTGCACCATCGCGTGCCCGCTGGCGGGCGGGCGGGTCCGCTCCAACCAGCGCAGCGCCAGCTCGAGGGTCGGGCTGCTCCAGCCCAGGGTGTCCAGCCCCTCGCGGCTGCGCTGAAGCGGGTCCGCGCTGGCCAGTCCCGGCACGCTGTCGAGCGGCACGGAGTGGATGCGCGCCAGCAGGTCGCCGCACTGGGCAGCGAGGTGAGGGCGGATCTGGGCGTACGCGTCGTCGCGCAGGATGCGACGGGCCAGCGTCTCGCCGGGGACGAACTTGCTGATGATGAAGGGGGCGCCCAGCACGTCCGGGTCGCTGCCTGAGGCGACGATCGCCGGCTCGGGCACCCCCGCTGCGGCGGCGGCCTCGGTGGCCCGGGCCTCGAGCGCCATGAGCTCCGGCCGCGGGGCGAGCGGCGGATCACGGCGCAGCACCAGCGTCCGGGCGGCTCCGCTCCCCGGCACGAGCTCGAACGCCCAGGTCTCCCGGCTCGCCCCGCCGGACAGCTGCCGCACGCCGCGCACCTGCGCCGCAGGGTCAGCCAGGACCTCGCGCAGCAGGTCAGCCAGTCGCTGGTCGAGCGGCGCGTCCGTCGTCAACGGGTCTCCGTCTGAGTCGCTGTTCGGTCCGCTGACCGATCGATCGGTAGGATGCCCCGCGTCGGCGGTGTTGCGCAAGCAGGTGCGGTCCCCCCGTCCGCCACGCGGTGGCAACGCCTAGGGTGCGCGCACGGCGCCGGCACCGGTCGCCCCGACGCGTACAGGAGCGGTCATGCGCACGAGGATCACCGAGCTGTTCGGCATCGAGCACCCCATCATCCAGGGGGGAATGCACTTCGTCGGCTTCGCGGAGCTTGCGGCTGCGGTCTCCAACGCCGGCGGCCTGGGCATCATCACCGGGCTGACGCAGGGCACGCCGGAGAAGCTGGCTGCTGAGATCGCGAAGTGCCACGACCTCACGGACAAGCCGTTCGGCGTGAACCTCACCTTCCTGCCGGCGTTCAGTGAGCCGCCGTACCCCGAGTACATCCAGGCCATCGCCGAGGGCGGCGTGAAGATCGTCGAGACGGCCGGACGCAGCCCCGAGCAGCACATGCCGGCGCTCAAGGCGGCCGGCATCAAGGTCATTCACAAGTGCACCTCGGTGCGCCACTCGCTCAAGGCCGAGCGGATCGGCTGCGACGCCGTCAGCGTCGACGGGTTCGAGTGCGGTGGTCACCCGGGCGAGGACGACATCCCGAACATGATCCTGCTGCCCCGGGCTGCCGAGGCGCTGTCCATCCCGTTCGTCGCCTCCGGCGGCATGGCCGACGCGCGCAGCCTGGTGGCGGCGCTGGCGCTGGGCGCCGAGGGCATGAACATGGGCACCCGGTTCATCGCCACGCAGGAAGCGCCCGTGCACGACAACGTCAAGCAGGCCCTGCTCAACGCCGACGAGAACGACACCCGCCTGATCATGCGACCGCTGCGCAACACCGAGCGCGTGCTCAACAACGCGAAGGTCACGGAGCTGCTCGCCATCGAGAAGGAGAAGGGCGACACCCTTCAGATCACCGACATCATCGACCAGGTTGCCGGTGTCTACCCCAAGGTGATGCTCGACGGCGACATGGACGCCGGCGCCTGGAGCTGCGGCATGGTGGTCGGGCTCATCCACGACATCCCGACCGTGGACGAGCTCGTTCGCCGCATCATGGCCGAGGCCGAGGGCCTGATCCGGGCGCGGCTCACCGGCTTCCTCGACGACGAGCCGGCGGTCGCCCGGGCCTGACCGGGGGTCCCGCCCGTCGTCAGGCGCCGGACAGATGCCGGTGAACGTGAGCATCCGCGGGTGCGCCGTTCTGTAGCATCAGCCGGGTTGGAGGGCTCGCCTAGTGGCCGATGGCGGCGGTCTTGAAAACCGCTAGGGGTGCAAGCTCCTCGAGGGTTCGAATCCCTCGCCCTCCGCAGCTGAGTGCAGTGGCGCTTGCCGGACCGGGTCGACGACATGGTCGTCGTCCGGTCGGCCACCGCGACGCCGGCCATCTGAGTCGCGTGCTTGCCGCGTGCCACCCTGCAACGTGGCCACTGACGAGACGATGTCACCGGTTGTCTGGGTTGCGCTGACGATCGACTGCGCGGACGTGGAGGTGCAGCAGCGCCTCCGTCACTTCTCCGCCCAAGCGCTCGGGGGCGAGATCGTGTCTGGATCGGTCCGGGCGCGAGGGTGGCTCCTGATCTTCGACGTGATCGCCGACGACAGGCCGCCGACCTGGCCTCTCGGGGAGACGCCGAAGCAGCTGCACTTCGAGTGGATGGTCGAGGACCTGGAAGCCGCCGTGGGCACGATGCTCGGCCTCGGCGCGACCCTGGCCGAGTACCAGCCCCCGCGGGACTGCGGTTCCCGCGTCCTGCTCGACCCGGCCGGGCATCCCTTCTGCGTGGCGACGATGGCCGGCGTCAGCCCGGCGTTCCGCAACGAGGCGAGCAGGCAGCGTCGTTGATGCCACGACCGACGCGAGGTCCAGGACGCCGGAGGCCGGGCGCCGACGAGCCGATGGTGGTGTGAGTTTTGCGCTGGCGTGGCGCGACGTGACGCGACATCTGCAGGCAAAGACCCGGATCCCGTCACTCATCGAAAGACAGACCAGCAAAAGTCCTTGCACGCCGGGCTGCGTGGCAGCAGGGTCGGCTCAGTACTCAGCCCTGGCCTTGCGGAGTCCGTCCCGACGCTGAGGGTTTGGAACGCCCGCCCGCCGAGAGCACGCCGCCCGCTGAGGCACTCCTCGCGGGGCCGTCTGCAGCGACACCGGCGTCGGTTGCACCACTCCCAGGGATCGTCATGCTGACCTGGCTCGCGCACGTTGTTGTCCGTCATCGCTGGGCTGTCATCGGAACGTGGCTGGCGATGACGGTGTTCGGGGTGTTCAGCACGACGCAGGTCGCTGACCGCTACGCCAACTCGACCGCGGTTCCGGGGGAGCCGGCCTACGAGGCCAGCCAACGCGCGCTGCACGCGCTCGGCGTCGGCGACCGCACCCCGATCGTCGTCGTCTTCCATGCCGACAGCGACATCCGGAACAGCGCACCGGTCGAGCAGGCGATGGCCAGAGTCACGCAGGCCAGCCCCGGCGCGTTCACGAGCTCGTTCTTCACGACCGGCAACCCGGTGTACCTGTCGCAGGACCACCGGACCGCCTTCCAGATGATGTACCCGGCCGGCGAAGAAGGCGTCAACGTCGTGAGCAACGCCCACAAGCTCCAGGCGACCGCCTCCGCGGGACTGCCCGACGGCACCACCGTCAACGTGACCGGACGGCTTCCGCTGACCGAGGCCACGACGGACGGCACCGAGGCGGGCGGGGGCGCTCTGCTGGAAGCGGTCGTCGGAGGCGTGGGCGCGCTGGTGATCCTGCTGTTCGTCTTCGGGACCCTGCCGGCGGTGCTCACGCCGCTGGTCATCGCCATCGCGGCGATCTTCAACGCGTTCACCCTCGTCTGGGCGGTCAGCTATGTCACCGAGGTGTCGGCCGTCGTGCCGTTCCTCATCGCGCTGATCGGTCTCGGACTGGCGATCGACTATGCCCTGGTCATGCTGTTTCGCTTCCGTGACGAGCTCCGCGACGGCAACGACGTCGAGGGCGCCGTCGTGCAGACGCTCACGCACGCCGGAAAGTCCGTCATGGTGTCGGGCTCGACCGTCGCGATCGGGTTGCTCGCGATGGTGCTGCTGCCGCTGCCGCTGCTGCGGGGCATGGGCGTCGGCGGGATGCTCATCCCGGCCGTGTCGGTCCTGGCAGCCATCACGCTGCTGCCCGCGCTGCTCGCCGTGCTCGGCGAGCGCGTCAACTCCGTCCGCGTCATGCCCCGACGGCTGCTGGACCGGGGTCATGGCGAGAACGGCGTCTGGGGCCGCTGGGCGCGCTTCGTCCTGCGACGCCCCGTCGCGGTCGCTGCCGTCGGCATCGTGGCCACGGTCGTGCTGGCCGGGTTGGGCACGCAGCTGAACGCGAGCGAGACGCCGCTCGCGCGCTTTCCCGGCGAGGCGACGGCGACCGCGATCGCCGGTCGGCAGATGCTGGCCGATGCCGGCATCAGCCCGGGGGTGATGAAGCCCCTCAACGTCCTGGTCGAGAACAGCGGCGACGCCGAGCAGTCCGCCCAGGCATTGCGCGGTGTCGAGGGCGTCGTGGGGGCCTCGGCGCCCGCGGACTGGAAAGCCGGGGAGGTGTCGTTCGTGGAGGCATTCCCGGCGATCGACGGCTCCGCCCCCGGCATCGAGGACATCGTCCACCGCTCGCAGGCGGCCCTCGCCGGCACCGACGGAACCCTGACCGGCACCGCGGCGGTCGGCCTGGACTTCCTCAACGTGCTGTTCTCGACGTTCCCGGTCGTCGTCGGGCTCGTGCTGCTGCTGACCTTCGTCCTGCTGACCCGCGCCTTCCGGTCGCTCGTGCTTGCGCTGAAGGCCGTGGTGCTGAACGTGCTCTCCCTCGCCGCCGCCATGGGCGTCGTCGTGTTCATCTTCCAGAACGGGCACGGCTCCCAGTTGTGGGACGTGGGTGCCACCGGCTCGATCATCGCCTACGTGCCAGTGATGATCTTCGCGTTCCTGTACGGAATCTCCATGGACTTCGAAGTCTTCATGCTCAGCCGGATGCGTGAGTGCTACGACGAGACCGGCTCCACCGACCGGGCCATCGAGCTGGGCCTGGCACGGACCGCGAAGCTGGTGACGAGCAGCGCGCTGATCCTGATGTTTGCCTTCATCGTCCTGTCGACAGGTCCGGGTTTCGAGATCAAGTCGCTCGCCGTCGGGGTCGCCGCCGGCATCATCTTCGACGCCACCGTCATCCGCGCGCTCCTCGTCCCCGCGCTGATGAAGCTGTTCGGCGAGGCCAACTGGTGGAGCCCGCCGTGGCTGGACCGGTTCCTGCCGCGTCCCCCGACACCGGCTCCGACGGTCGGCGCCGTGCTCGACCTGACCGGCGTGGTTCCCGGCCAGCGTGACGCGGCCACGCCAGTTCCGACGGCCACCCCGTGACCGCCGTCGACAGCACGGGCCGGGACAGGCACGCCACGAGCGCGACCGGTCCACGCCGGGCCGGCACGCCGGCGGTGTCCGGGCAGCCGTTGCGGTTCCTGCGGGGGGAGGGCCTGGTCCTGTTCGCCGCCAGCCTCGCGGTCTTCTTCGGCGGCCTGGACGAGGCATGGTGGCTGGTGCCGGTGCTGCTGTTCCTGCCGGACGTGGCCATCATCGGGTACTTGCGCTCGAGCCGGGCAGGTGCGCTCGCCTACAACCTCGCCCACTCCTCTCCCGCCCCGGCGCTGGTCGGCGGGCTTGCCCTGCTCAGCGATTCGGCAGTCGGGCAGGGCGTGGCGCTGATCTGGTTCGCCCACATCGGCATGGACCGCGCACTGGGTTACGGGCTGAAGTACGACAGCACCTTCAACGACACGCACCTCGGTCGGATCCCCGACAAGGCGGACCGCGAGAACGGTGCCGCTCCCAGCGAGGACACGGCGACCGCGAGCCTCCCGGCGCCGTCGCCCTCGACGCAGGCCACGTGATTCTCGCCGAGCACCTCACGAAGACGTACGGCACCAAGACCGCCGTGGACGACCTCAGCTTCACGGTCCGACCAGGGCAGGTCACCGGCTTTCTGGGGCCCAACGGCGCCGGCAAGAGCACGACCATGCGGATGATCCTGGGCCTGGACGCCCCGACCAGCGGCGTCGTGACGGTGGCTGGCCGGCCGTACCGGGAGCATCCGGAGCCGCTGAAGGTCGTCGGAGCGCTCCTGGAGGCCCGGGCCATCCACACCTCACGCAGCGCGTACAACCACCTGCTCGCACTCGCCACCACACACGGGATCTCCGCGGCGCGCGTGCACCAGGTGATCGACCAGGTCGGGCTGACGGAGGTCGCCGGCAAGCGCGCCGGCGGCTTCAGCCTCGGCATGGGGCAGCGGCTCGGCATCGCGACCGCGCTGCTCGCCGATCCCGACACGCTCCTCCTCGACGAGCCCGTCAACGGCCTCGACCCCGAGGGCATCCGCTGGATCCGCGGCCTGCTTCGGGGCTTCGCCGCGGAGGGCCGCACCGTGCTGGTCTCGAGCCACCTCATGAGCGAGATGGCCCTCACGGCCGAGCACGTGCTCGTCCTCGGCCGTGGCCGGCTGCTTGCCGACCTGCCGATGAGCGAGTTGCTCGCTCAGGCCGCCAGCGACGTCGTGCTCGTCCGCACTCCCCACGCCGACGAGCTCGCGCGCGCGCTCGTCGGTATCGGTGCCACCGTGTCGCGCACGGAGGTCGACGCCCTCGAGGTGACCGGGCCGACCGCCGGGCGCATCGGGGACCTCGCCTGCGACCTGCGCCTCAGCGTGCACGGGCTGGTGGCCAAGCACGTGTCGCTCGAGGAGGCGTTCATGGACATGACGCGCGCTGACGTCGAGTTCCACGCCCGTGCCGGCCCGGTCCCGGGCTCCGACGGCTCAACGGCACCCGCGAGCGCCGGGAACGCGGCATGAGCGCCCCCGACGCACGCGCCGTCCCGAGCGACGAGGTCACCCTGCCCCGGCAGCGATCCGTCCTGCCCGGCGCACCCGCGCCCGCGGCACGGCCAGTCGCGCAGCCGCGCCCCGCCGTGCCCAGCCACCCCGTCACGGCGCGACGCGTTCTCGCCAGCGAGTGGGTCAAGTTCCGGTCGCTGCGCTCGACCGCCTGGACGCTCCTGTCCGCGGTGCTCCTCATGATCGGTATCGGCTGGCTCGCCGGCTGGGGCAGCAACGACAGCTGGGCGGACCTGTCCCCGCAGGAGCAGGCGACGTTCAGCCCCGTGGACATCACCCTGGCCGGCTTCTACCTCGCGCAGCTCGCCGTGAGCGTCCTCGGCGTGCTGCTCGTCACCGGTGAATACGCCACGGGCATGGTCCGAGCCACCTTCGCCGCCGTCCCGCGCCGCCTGCCGGTCCTCTGGGCCAAAGCCGTCCTGTTCGCCGGTGTCAGCTTCCTGTCCATGCTCGCCGCTGCCGCCGTCTCGTTCGCCGGTGGTCAGCAGCTCCTGGACGAGCACGGCATCGGCATCCACGACGCCGGCGTCGTACGGGGCATCGTCGGTGTCGCCGGCTACCTGGCGGCGGTGGCCGTGCTCGCCGTCGCGCTGGGGTTCGTCCTGCGCAGCACCGCGGGCGGCGTGGCCACCATGTGCGGTCTCCTGCTGGTCGCGCCGACGCTGGGCCTGCTGCTCCCCAAGAGCTGGCAACACCTGCTTCCCTACCTGCCGAGCAACGCTGGCGCCGCGGTGTTCAGCGCCCACCCGTCCGCGGACAGCCTCGGCGCAGTCGCCGGCTCCGTGACCCTGGGCCTCTGGCTCCTGGCGGCCCTGCTCGCCGCCGCGTGGACGCTCTCGCGCCGCGACGTGTGACCGCGTCCACCTCACCGGCTGGAGCCCGCGGGCACCGGCGGCAGGCAGCGGCCGGCCGGCCGCCGGCTCCCGTCCGTCAGGCGCGAGGCGGTCCTGCGGAGGTGTGTCGCGTGCCGGGCGGGTCGATCGCATACGGCGCAGGGTGACCCCACGCGTCGGCGAACACGAGCTCTTCGAGCGGGCGTCGACGTACCGGTCCGTGCCCGCCCTCCGGCCGGCCGAGGGTGAGGGTGGCCGACAGCGCCACGCCCTCGGGGATGCCCAGCAGCGTGCGCAGCTCGTTCTCGACGAGCGCCTGGAAGCCGGTCATGACGCCGCCGTAGCCGAGCGCGCGGGCGGCCAGCAGCAGGTTCTGGCAGGCGGGATAGACGGACGCGCCCTCGGCGGGGCTCGGCTCGCGGTAGCGCACCAGGCACGGCAGGATGACGACCGGCACCGTCTCGAACTGCTCGACGTAGCGCTGCATCGTCCGGGCCATCCGCGCCTTCGGTGAGTCGGCCTGCGAGCCCGAGCCGTGGGCGTACCCGTCGGCGGTCACCTTGGCTTCCCAGACGCGCCGGGCCGCCTCGCCCAGCAGGGCCTTGGCCTGCGACGCCTTCGGCCCGTCGGTCAGGACGAGGAAGCGGAACGGCTGGCGGTTGGACCCGCTGGGCGCGCGCGTCGCGGCGAACAGCACGGCGCGCAGGATGTCGTCCGGCACCGGCTCGTCGCGGTAGCGCCGGATCGCCCGCGTGGTCAGCAGGCCCTCGAGCAGGCCCACGGTGTCCGGCGGGAGGGGCGTGTCGGCCAGCCCGGTCACGCGCGCATCTCGGTCCTGTGCACGCCGGCAACGTAGCCCGCTGGCTCGCCACCTTCCGCCGGAGAGGTCCCGCGACGGGCTGCGGTTCCGGCGTGGTGATCGTGACGACGTGGCAGGGTGAGCCGCATGTCGACACAGCTGCGCGGGGTCCGCGACGACGGCAGCCGCAGGCGGGCGCTGGTGACGGGTTCCAACGGCGGCATCGGCCGCGCCATCGTCCAGCGGCTGACGGCCGAGGGCTACGACGTCGTCACGATGGACGTGGTGGAGCCGGCCGACCTGGTGGTCGACCTCGCGCAGGACGAGCTGCCCGCCGCCCGCCTGGCCGACATCGACGTCTGCGTCTCCAACGCCGGCGTGGTCGACATCCTGTCGCCCGCGCACCGGATGAGCGCGGCGAAGTGGGACCGCGACCTCGCGGTCAACCTGACCGGTGCCTTCCGCGTGGTGCAGGGCTGCCTGCCCGGCATGCGCGAGCGGCGGGACGGCCGCATCGTGGTGATCTCCAGCCTCGCGGCGAAGGTCGGTGCGCGCGGGCAGGTCGCGTACAGCGCCTCCAAGGCCGGGCTGATCGGCATGGCGCGCGCGGTCGCGTCGGAGAACGCCGCGCTGGGCATCACCGCCAACTGCATCCTGCCCGGCATGATCGCCACGCCGAAGGTGCTCGGCATGCCGGCCGCGACGATGGACGCGCTCGTGGCGCACGGGCTGCCGTCGGGCCGGCTGGGGCAGCCGGACGAGGTCGCGGGGCTGGTCGCCTACCTCGCCTCGGCAGAGGCGGGGTACGTCACCGGTCAGTCGGTCGTCATCGACGGGGGCACGCACCTCGGCGGGCTGTCGCTCGGCAACCCCGACCGCGTGTAGGAGGTCCCGGCACGCCGCCGGGGTGTTGCGGCTACGGCGACAGGGTCGCGAACAGCAGCGCGCGCAGCTCGTCGTCTGGAACCTGCTCCGCGTACGCCGTCGTCAGGCGCAGGGTGCCCTTTCCGCTGTCGCACGTCGGGTGCCGCGCGGCGAAACCGGCGTCGCGCCCGTGCGTCCAGCCGTAGAAGGAGACCCCGTGCTTCCAGACGCCGACGTGCAGCCGCCGGTCGCCGACGACGTAGGTGGGCATCCGGTAGGCGAGGACGACGTCGGCGCCCGGGTGCGCCTCGAGCACCAGGCGGTGCACCCGGTCGAACAGCGGTCGCCGCGAGGGGTCGATGCCGTCGATGTAGGCCTGCGCCTCGTCGGTCAGCACGCCGCATCCTGGCAGCCCGGTCGCCCGTGCCGCAGCTGGCCGCGCGACGCCGAGGCGTGACCAGATCGCGTCCCGTTCCGGCAATGCCGGCGGCACGGCGCGTGTTGGTCCGGAGGTGACGACAACCCGCGCCCCGGCCCGCGCCTGGGTGGTGTGGGTGGTCGCGCTCACGGCGTACGTCGTGGCCGTCTTCTCCCGCGCGTCGCTCGGCGTCGCCGGGGTCGAGGCACAGGAGCGGTTCGGCGCCGGCGCGTCGATGCTCTCGCTGTTCCTCGTTCTGCAGCTGGTGGTCTACGCAGGACTGCAGGTGCCCGTCGGCCTGGTTCTGGACCGGCTGGGCTCCCGCCGGATGATCGTGATCGGTGCGCTGACCATGGCGAGCGGGCAGCTCCTGCTCGCGCTGGCGCACGACGTGCCGACCGCCGTCGCGGCGCGTGTGCTTGTCGGCGCGGGCGACGCCATGACCTTCATCAGCGTGCTGCGCGTCGTCTCCCTGTGGTTTCCCGGACGCACGGTGCCGCTGATGACGCAGCTGACCGGAATTCTCGGCCAGATCGGGCAGATCGTGGCGGCCTACCCGCTGGTCGCGCTGCTCGGCGCGCACAGTTGGGGCGCGACCTTCGCCGGCTCCGCGGCCGTCGGGGTGCTGGTCGCGGTGCTGGTCGCGGTCGCCCTGCGCGACGCGCCGCCGTCCACCGTGCTGGCGCCGCCGGCCGGCCTCGCCCAGGTGCGCCTCGACCTGCGCGCCACCTGGCAGGAGCCGGGCACGCGTCTCGGGCTGTGGACCCACACGGTCACGCAGTTCTCCGGCACCGTGTTCATGCTGCTCTGGGGTTTCCCCTTCCTGGTCGTCGGCCAGGGCCTGAGCTCGGGGACAGCCGCCGGCCTGCTCACCGTCATGGTCGTCGTCGGCATGCTGTTCGGTCCGCTGCTGGGCCGGCTCGTCGGCGTGTGGCCGCTGCGCCGCTCGGCGCTGGTCTTCGGCGTCGTCGGCGCCACGGTCCTCGCCTGGACGGCCGTCCTGCTCTGGCCGGGCCGCGCTCCGCTGGCCCTGCTCGTTCTGCTCGTCGTGGTGCTGGGCACCAACGGGCCGGCCGCGATGATCGGCTTCGACTACGCGCGTACCGAGAACCCGGCGGCCCGGCTGGGCAGCGCCAGCGGCCTGGTCAACGTCGGCGGGTTCGTCGCCTCGCTGCTGACCATGCTCGCGGTCGGGATCGTGCTCGACGTGCTCACCCCGGGGAGCACCGACTACGCCCTGAGCGCCTTCAAGGCGGCGTTCGCCCTGCAGTACCTCGTGTGGCTGCTCGGGACCTGGCAGGTGCTGCGCTACCGCCGGGCCCTGCACCGCCGTCTCGCCGAGGGGGGCGTCGTCCTGGCCCCGCTGCACCGGGCCGTGTCGGCGCGGCTGCGGGGCTCCTCCGCGTACCTCTGAGCCACGTCACCCACCTGGCCTGACCCGCAGGTGACGTGTGCGTCAAGATGCGCGCAGGATCCTTCGAGAGGGGCAGCTGTGCGTGCAGTGCAGATCACGAGCTTGGACGGACCGGAGGCGCTCGAGCTCCTCGACGTTCCCGAGCCGGATGGCAGCGGCAAGGTCGTCATCGACGTCCACGTGGCGGGGGTGACCTTTCCGGAGGTGCTCCAGAGCCGCGGGCTCTACCAGATGAAGCCCGAGCTCCCGTTCACGCCCGGGTCGGAGGTGGCCGGGGTGGTGCGCTCCGCACCGGACGGCGCGTCGGTGAAGGCCGGCGACCGGGTGGCGGCGTTCCCGGGCCTGGGTGGCTTCGCCGAGGTCGTGGCGGTGGACCCCTCGCAGGTCTTCCCGCTCCCGGACGGCGTCTCCTTCGAGGCCGGCGCCTCGCTGCCCATGAACTACCTGACCTGCCACTTCGCCCTGGTGCGCCGGGGCGAGCTCAAGGCCGGCGAGACCGTTCTCGTGCACGGCGCGGCCGGCGGGGTCGGCACCGCGGGCATCCAGATCGCCGCGGCCCTGGGGGCGCGGGTGATCGCGGTGACGTCGACGGCGGAGAAGGGTGAGGTCGCCAAGGCGGCGGGCGCCCACGACGTCGTGCTGGCCGACGGCTTCCTGGCCGCCGTCAAGGAGCTCACCGGGGGCAAGGGCGTCGACGTGGTGCTCGACCCGGTCGGCGGTGACCGCTTCACCGACTCGCTCCGCAGCCTGGGCAAGGAGGGCCGCCTGCTCGTCGTCGGCTTCACCGGCGGGGAGATCCCCACGGTGCGCGTCAACCGCCTGCTGCTGAACAACATTTCGGTGGTCGGCGTCGGCTGGGGCGCGTTCGCCCTCGGCAAGGCCGGCTACCTGCAGGAGCAGTGGGCCGACCTGCTGCCGATGCTCGAGGCCGGCAAGCTGGACCCGCCGATCAGTACGGCCTGGCCGCTCGAGCAGGCCGTGCAGGCGCTGCTCGAGATCGACGAGCGCCGGGCCGCTGGCAAGGTCCTGCTCAGCATCCGCTGAGCCGGTGACCCTCTGAGCCGCACAGCCTGAGTCAGCGCACCTCGAGGGGCCCGGCGTCCGCGCCTCCGGCCCCGACTGCCGGGTCCCGTCGACCCGGCAGTCGGAGGTCGGGGCCGAGCTCAGCCAGCGCGGCGTGGCCCGCCACGTCGCGGGAGGGCCGGCGGCCCGACCGGGAGGCTGCGAGGGAGCCGGGGCTCGTCATCCCGGTCACCTCGTCATAGGTTTCGGCCATGACGCCCATCGAGACCGGCACCGAGCACCTCACCGCGACCGTGGACGACGGGGTCGCCGTCCTGACGCTGAACCGCCCGGAGCGGCGCAACGCCCTGTCCGCCGAGATGCTCGCCGGGCTGGCCCTGGCACTCGCCCGGGTCGACGCCGACGACGACATCGGCGCCGTGGTGCTGACCGGAGCGGGCGGGGCGTTCTGCGCGGGTGGCGACGTCAAGGGCTTCGCCGAGCGCCGGCCCGGGCCGGCGCCGTCGAACCAGGAGGCCGACCAGCGCCGCAGCCAGGCCGCGATCAGCGGGCGGCTGGCGCGCATGTCGACACCGTCGATCGCGGCGCTCCCGGGAGCCGCCGCGGGCGCCGGTCTGTCGATCGCCCTGGCCTGCGACCTGCGCTACGCCGCCGACACCGCCGTGCTCACGACCGCCTTCGCGAAGGTCGGCCTGGCCGGCGACTACGGCAGCGCCTGGTTCCTCGTCCAGCTGGTCGGTCCGGCGAAGGCCCGTGAGCTGCTCTGGCTGTCGACCAAGCTGACCGCTCAGGAGGCGCTCGCCCTCGGCCTGGTCAACGCGGTCGTAGCGCCCGAGGACGTCCTCGCCCGGGCGGTCGACGTGGCCCGCCAGCTGGCCGGCGGTCCGCGGGTCGCCCTGGCGTACATGAAGGAGAACGTCGAGCTCGCCATGCACGCGCCGCTGGACTCCTACATGGACGTCGAGGTGACGCACCACCTGCGCTCGTTCGCCACCGAGGACCACGTCGAGGCGTCCCGGGCCTTTGTCGAGAAGCGCGCCGCGGTCTTCCAGGGCCGCTAGCTAGACGAGTGGCAGCCGGACGGTGAACGCCGTCCCGCGCCCGGGCCCGGTGTCGAGTTCCACCGTGCCGCCGTGCGCCGCCACCAGTGCGGCGACGATGGACAGACCCAGGCCGCTGCCGGTCGCGGCCTGCGTCCGGGTGCGCGACGCATCGGCGCGATAGAAGCGCTCGAACACTCGATCGGCGACGTCGGCCTCCATGCCCGGCCCGTCGTCGCGGACGGTGAGGACCGCCGCGCCGACCTCGGTGCGCACCTCGACGTCGACCTGGGTGCCCGGCGGCGTGTGCACCACCGCATTGCGGACCAGGTTGCCGAGCACCTGGCGCAGCCGCGCGTCGTCGCCGGCGACCACGGGCGGCCGGTCCCCCTGCGTTGCCTGCAGGCGCACGAGGTGGCCGCGGTGCACCGCCGCGGCGTCGTGGACGACGTCGGCGGACAGCGCCAGCAGGTCGACCGGCTGAACCTGCAGCGGCCGCTGCTGGTCCAGGCGCGCCAGCAGCAGCAGATCCTCCACCAGCAGTCCCATCCGGGCCGCCTCGTCCTCGATGCGGCGCAGCACGCGGGCGCGCGAGGCGTCGTCGGGCACGGCTCCCTGGCGGAACAGCTCGGCGAACCCGCGGATCGACGTGAGGGGAGTGCGCAGCTCGTGGCTGGCGTCGGCGACGAAGCGGCGCATGCGGTCCTCCGACGCGCGCGCGGCCGTCTCGGACTCGCGCTGCGCGCGGTAGGCCGTCTCGAACCGGTCCACCATGCTGTTGAACGACGCGGACAGGCTGCCGACCTCGGTGCGCGGGTGCGCCGCAGGCACCCGGCGGGTCAGGTCGCCGGCGGCGATCGCCTCCGCGGTGGCCTCCACCTCGACGAGGGGGCGCAGGCTGCGGCGGACGCCGTACCAGGCCAGCGCGCCCGCGGCGCCGAGCGCGACGAGCCCGGCCAGGCCCTCGATCACGAGCAGCCGCCGGACCGTCTCGTCGACGTCGAGGGGCACCGCGACGACGAGCGAGCCGGCCGTGCCGAGGGGGGTGACCGCCACCCGCCACTGCTTGCTCCGGTTGACGGCGGGCACGGTGAACGGCTGCGGCGACAGCCGCCTGGCGGACGTGATGTCCAGCCGCGGGAGATCCGGGCCGCTCGGATCCTGGGCGCCGAGCCCCTCGTCATCGCTGAGCGTCCCGTCCGCCAGGTAGACGGCCGTGACGTAGCTCTGCGGCGCGGGCAGCCGGCCGCCCCGGCGCCCGCCAACCGGACCGCCGTCCGGGCCGCGGCGACCACCCGGCCCGATCGCGGTCTTCAGGGTCTGGGTGAGCTGCTCGTCGACCTGGTCCAGCAGGTAACCGCGGAGCACGGCGGTGCTGGCCAGCCCGGTGACCAGGACCACCAGGGCTGCCGTGGCGAGGAGGAGCGCCAGCAGCTGGGTGCGCAGCGGCACCCGCGACGTCGTCACGGACGCGGTGCCCGGAGCACGTAGCCGACGCCACGCACGGTGTGCAGCAGGCGCGGGTCACCGGTGTCCACCTTGCGGCGCAGGTAGGACACGTACGACTCCACGACGTTGCCGTCCCCGCCGAAGTCGTAGTTCCACACGTGCTCGAGGATCTGACGCTTGGACAGCACCCGGCCCGGGTTCTGCAGCAGGTAGCGCAGCAGCTTGAACTCGGTCGGCGACAGCTCGACCTCCCGCTCGCCCTTCCACACCTGGTGGGTGTCGTCGTCGAGCACCACGTCGGCGAACGACAGCTGCGCGGTCGGCGCCGACGCCGCGTCAGCCGGACCGCCGGTGCGTCGCAGCACCGCGTGCACCCGGGCGACGAGCTCCTCCAGGCTGAAGGGCTTGGTGATGTAGTCGTCGCCGCCGAGCGTCAGCCCCTCGACCTTGTCCTCCGTGCCGTCCTTGGCGGTGAGGAAGACGACGGGCACGCGGGCGCCGTCCTTGCGGAGCTGCCGGGCGACCTCGAAGCCGCTCAGGCCGGGAAGCATCACGTCGAGCACGACCAGCTGTGGCTTGAAGTCGCGGACGCGGTGGAGCGCGTCCACGCCGTTGCTCGCGGTGGCCACCTCGAACCCGGCGAAACGCAGGCTCATCGAGAGCAGCTCGAGGATGTTGGGCTCGTCGTCGACGACGAGCAGCCGGGTCGCGGGGGGTGCGATCGGCATGCGGGGTGTCTCCTCGGTGCGGTGGTGCCTGCCGGACCAGTCTGCGCGGGCGGGCTGGGGGGAATCTGCACGCTTCCTGTGAGCCTGCTGTGCGTGGCGTGTGGGGGACGGGCTGCCGGGGAGCAGGGCGCCTGTCGCGGACGGGGTGCGCTGCGCCGGCGAGCCGCGGTGACGAGCTCGCCGCCCGCCGTCACCGCTCCTGATACGCCGTGAGGGCAGCGAGCACGCGCTCGCTGTCGCGGGCCGTGCCCACCGTGACCCGGACGCCCTCGCCCGAGAAGCACCGTACGAGCACCCCGGCGGCCTCGAACCGGGCCGCCAGCGCGTCGCTGCCGGCACCCGCCGGGAGCCAGACGAAGTTGCCCTGACTCGGCGGCACGTCGTGGCCCAGCGTCCGCAGCGCCGCCCGCAGCGGCTCGCGCTGCGCGACGACGGCCGCGACCCGCTCGGCCAGCTCGTCGGACGCGGCCAGGCTGGCCACGGCCGCGACCTGGGCAGGCAGCGAGACCGCGAACGGCACCCCGACCCGGCGCATCGCCGCGGCCAGCTCCGGCGACCCGGACAGGCAGTAGCCGACGCGCAGGCCGGCCAGGCCGTACGCCTTGGAGAAGGTCCGCAGAACCGCCAGGTTGGGGTGGGCGGCGAGCAGCCGCGTCCCGTCCACCGCGTCCGGGTCGTCGACGAACTCCGCGTACGCCTCGTCCAGGACGACCACGAGGTCGGACGGAACGCGGTCCAGGAACGCGGCGACGGCGGCGTGCAGCAGGGCCGGGCCCGTGGGGTTGTTGGGAGTGCACAGCAGCACGAGACGGGTGCGGTCGGTGACCGCGGCGGCCATGGCCTCCAGGTCGTGCTCGGCGCCGCGCAGCGGCACCTCCACCGGCACCGCGCCGGCCACCTTCACGAACCCGGGGTAGGCCTCGAACGACCGCCAGGCGTAGACGACCTCGTCGCCGGCGTCCGCGGTCACCTGGACCAGCGACTGCACCAGCGAGACGGAGCCGCAGCCGACGGCCACCTGGTCGGGCGGCAGGCCGTAGCGGGCGGCCAGCGCGCCGACCAGCTCGGTGGCCGCCGGGTCGGGGTAGCGGTTGCCCTGCACC
>JAOPWI010000049.1 GCA_025965755.1 Frankiales bacterium
TGACCGATAGGCTGCCCGGCGACGAGGGGGACGGGCCGGAGCTCGCCGCGCCGGCACGCCCCACGGAGCCGGCGCGGGCGGTGGCGGCCACCCCCACGGCGACCAGCAAGCCAGTCGGGCCGGCCACCCGAGCACGAAAGGCGGCACCTGCTGCCGTGAAGCGGCCGAACAGATCCACGGAGGTGGAGCGGTGAGCGCCGACGGCGTGCTTTTCCCGACCGGCGAGGACGGCAGGCGCAGCACGACGGCGACCGGCCGGACGATCGTCGCCGACGCGCTCGCCGCGACGGACCCGACGGCGGCCGCCCTGGTCGAGGGCGAGCGCGACTGGCGCACCGGCTACCTGCGCCACATGGTGACGCTGACGGCGGCCGGCGCGGCCAGCCGTGCGGCGGCCGTGGCCATCGCCCGCTCCGGGCTCGACAGCGCGCACGCCCGGCTGCTCTTCGCCCGGAACGGCGCGGAGCGGCCCGTGCTGGAGGCGGTGGCCGCCCCTCCGGTGCACGAGCTCGGCACGGCGCTGGTGACCGGCCGCGGGCAGCGGCAGCGCGAGCTGGCCATTCCGTACCGCGGCGACGTCCTGCGCGGCGACGGCCTGCGACGCCAGCTGGACACCTGGGTGGGCCGCGGCGTGGTGGAGCAGTCCTGCGCGGACGCGGTCGGCCGGGTGCTGGACGCCCCGGACTGGCTGGACCTGTCCGACCGGGCGGTCGCCGTGCTGGGCGCCGGTGCCGAGATGGGCCCGGTCGAGGCGCTGATGGGCTTCGGAGCCACCGTCGTCGCCGTCGACGTGCCCTCGCCGCGGATCTGGTCGCGGGTCCTGCGCACCGCCGAGACCGGCGCGGGCACCCTGCACGTGCCGACCCGGCCCGGCAGCAGCGAGCCGGTGGACGGCGGCGCCGACCTGCTCGCCGAGACCCCGGAGATCGCGCACTGGCTGGCGACCGTCGCGCCCGGGCTGCCGCTGACGGTGGGCAGCTACGCGTACGCCGACGGTGCCGCCCACGTCCAGGTCGCGCTGGCCGGCGACGCGCTGGTGGCCGACCTCCTGCGGCGCCGGCCGGACGTCTCCTACGCCGAGCTGGCCACGCCGACCGACGCGTTCGTGGTGCCGATGGACGTCGTCCAGGACGCCCGCGCGCGGTGGACGCGGCGCGGGTGGCGGGCCCCGCTGCAGACCCCGGCTCGGCTGCTGAGCCGCGGAGCGCTGTACGCCCCGGCGTACCCGAGCACCTATCCGGGCCCGACCGGCGAGGTCGGCGTGGCCGACGCGCTGGTGCCGCAGCAGGGGCCGAACTATGCGCTGGCCAAGCGGATCCAGCGCTGGCGCGCGGTCGTCGCGCTGAACGACGGGGTGCTGGTGTCGGCCAACGTCGCGCCGGCCACCCGCACCCGCTCGGTGACGAAGAACCGGCTGCTGGCGGCGGCGTACGCAGGAGCCGGCCGCTTCGGCGTGGAGGTCTTCGCGCCCGAGACGAGCCGGGCGCTCATGGCCGCGCTGCTGGTGCACGACCTGCGGACCGGCCCCGCGCCGGTGGCCCACCCGGACGAGCTGTTCGTCCGCAGCGCCGCCCACGGCGGGCTCTGGCGGGTGCCCTACGAGCCCCGGTCGGTGCTCGGGCTCGCGGCGGTCGCCGGCGCGCGCCACCTCGTCGTGCGCTAGGAGCTGCGCGCCGCCAGCCACTGCGCCTTGACCTGCGTGCGGCGCACCTTGCCGGCGTCGTCGCGCAGCGGCTCGTCGACCAGATCGATGCCCCGCGGAACCTTGTAGCGCACCAGCCGGCTGCTGACGTGCTGCAGAAGCTCCTCGACACTCACGCCGCCGGGTGCGTCGACCAGGGCGTGCACCCGCTCGCCGAGGTCGTCGTCGGGCACCCCGAACACCACCGACGACCGGACCGCCGGGTGGCTGTCCAGCGCCGCCTCCACCTCCGCCGGGTAGATGTTCGAGCCCCCGCTGACCACCAGGTCGGCGGTGCGGTCGGTCAGGTACAGGTAGCCGTCGGCGTCGAGAAAGCCGAGGTCGCCGAGCGACTCGAAGCCGTCGCGGGCGGTGGGCTCCGCGCCCACGTACCGGTAGGTCGTGCCGGGCCCGTTGACCGGCTGGAGGTAGACCTCACCGACCTCGCCGGGAGGCAGCTGTTCGCCGGTCTCGCGGTGCAGCACCTTCACCGACGAGCCGAGCGCCGGACGCCCGACCGAGCCGGGGCGCTCCAGCCACTCCGGGCCGGTGATGACGGTGATGCCGTTGGCCTCGGTCCCGGCGTACAGCTCCAGCACCCGCTCCGGGCCGAGCCAGTCGAGCCAGGCCTGCTTGAGCCAGCGCGGGCAGGGGGCCCCGAGGTGCAGGACCGTGTGCAGGCTCGAGACGTCGTACGCCGCGCGCACGTCCGCCGGCAGCCGCCAGACGCGCTGCATCATCGTCGGCACGATCATGCAGAA
Source organism: Frankiales bacterium (assembly GCA_025965755.1). GTDB lineage: Bacteria > Actinomycetota > Actinomycetes > Mycobacteriales > SCTD01 > RYN-170. The sequence goes on from JAOPWI010000049.1 coordinate 2,443, forward strand.
GCCGATCCGGTGCTCCTGCACCAGGGCCAGCATCCGCTCCGCGTCGAAGCGCGGCATGACCACCAGCGAGTGGCCGGTGACCAGGCCGCGGAAGGCGTAGATGAACGGCCCGTTGTGGTAGAGCGGGCCGCAGGTGAGCTGCACGTCGCCGGTGCGCATGTACGGCACGGCCGGCTGGTCCGGATCGAAGACGCCCGGAGTGGTGGCGATGATCAGCTTGGGCCGACCGGTCGAGCCGCCGGAGGTCGGGGCCTTCCACTCCGGCGTCACCGCGTCCGGCAGCTCGGCGTCGGACAGGCCGGCGTCCGGCACGTGCCCGGCCGGCAGCCAGGCGCGCCCGGCGACCTCGGCACCGACGACCAGGCGGGAGTTCGCCAGCCCGACGACCGCGTCGCGCTCCGCGTCGGGCAGCCGGCTGCTCACCGGCTGGGGCGCCGCGCCGAGCTTCCAGAGGGCGACGCACGCCTCCACGAACTCCACCGAGTTGGGCAGCGCCACCGTCACCAGGTCGCCGGTCACCACCCCGCGCGCGGCGTAGTCCCGCGCCAGCCGGTTGGTGCTGCGGTCCAGCTCTGCCCTGGTCAGGGTGCGGGTGCCGTCGGTGACGGCCAGCCGGTCGGGGTCGCGCCGGGCCAGCTCGGTGACGCAGCGGCTGATCGAGAGCTGCACGTCTGCTCCAGGGTCGGGGTGAGGCGGCCGAACGTACCTGCGGGTGTGCCCGGCGTCGTGACCGTGCGCCCGCGGCGGACCGGCCACACGGAGCTCCAGCTCGCCGAGCCGGCCCTGATCGCCCGGCGGGTGCTCGCCGCGGTGGCCGGACGCAGGCGGCACTACTCTTCTGCCCCGCAGCCACCCCGGGCTGCCACCCACAGTGGTCGAGGACGGCAGTGACTTCGCAGGCAGACGTGCGCACCTGGGCTCGTGAGCAGGGCTTCCCGGTCAAGACCCGGGGCACCCTCCCGGCCGAGATCGTCCAGGCGTACGCCGCGGCGCACGGCGACGAGGGCGTCTCGACCACGGCCGCCGCTCCGCGGGCGTCCGCGCGCCGCCGCGCGGCAGCCCCCGAGC
>JAOPWI010000082.1 GCA_025965755.1 Frankiales bacterium
TGCGGGCATCGCCTGGGTCCGCTCGCGGTCGGCGTCCGGCACGGGCAGCTGGGCGGTCACGTCGCCGGGCCCGCCCGTCGCCTCCGGCCGCTGCTCGCTCACAGATCGTCGCCCGTCGTGTCGTCGACCGGCGGGGCACCCGCGCCCTCGGCCGCCTCGCCCGCGTCAGCGGGCTCCTCGACCGTACCGGTCGGGTCAGGACCACCGACGTCGGTCACCACCGGCGCGTCGCCTCCGGCCTCAGCGGTCGGGCCGTCGCTGTCCGGAGCGGCCTCGTCACTGACAGTCAGATCGTCGTCCTCGACCGCCGCCTCGCCGTTGTGCGCGACCGCCACCACCGAGGCACCGGCCTCCAGCGCCATCAGCTTCACGCCGCTGGTGTTGCGGGACAGGTAGCGCAGCGGGCCGACCGACAGGCGGATGACCACGCCGGCGCTGGTGATGGCGAAGACCTCGTCCTGCTCCCCGACGACCAGGGCGCCGACCAGGCTGCCCCGCCGCTCCTCGATGCGCGCGGTGAGCACGCCCATGCCGCCGCGGCCCTGCCGGCGGTACTCCGACAGCCGGGTGCGCTTGCCGAAGCCACCGTCGGTGACCACCAGCAGGGCGGCCGTCTCGTCCATGCCGGCGGTGGCCACCTGCATGGCCAGCAGGCTGTCGTCCTCACCCATGCGCATGCCGATGACGCCGCTGGTCGCGCGGCCCATCGGGCGCAGCGCGTCGTCGTCGGCCTGAAAGCGGATGGACTGCGCCTTGCGGCTCACCAGCAGCAGGTCGTCCTCGGCGCTGGTCAGCGCCGCGGCGATGAGCTCGTCGTCCTCACGCAGGTTGATCGCGATCAGGCCGTTGGACCGGCCGTTGTCGTACTCCGTCAGCGCGGTCTTCTTCACGATGCCGCCGAGCGTCGCCAGGACGAGGTACGGCGCCGCCTCGTAGTCCTTGATGGCGAGCACCTGCGCGATGCTCTCGTCCGGCTGGAAGGCCAGCACGTTCGCGACGTGCGAGCCCCGGCCGTCGCGGGTGGCCTCCGGCAGCTCGTGCGCCTTGGCCCGGTAGACCCGGCCCTTGTTGGTGAAGAACAGGATCCAGTGGTGGGTCGTCGTCACGAAGAAGTGCTCGACGATGTCGTCCTGGCGCAGGGCGGCGCCGCGCACGCCCCGGCCGCCCCGGCGCTGCTGGCGGTAGAGGTCGGTCTTCGTGCGCTTGGCGTAGCCGCCGCGGGTGACCGTGACGACGACGTCCTCGCGGGCGATGAGGTCCTCGGCACTCATGTCACCCTCGAACGGGATGATCTTGGTACGCCGCACGTCGCCGTACCGCTCGACGATCTCCCCGAGCTCCTCGCCGATGATCTGGCGCTGGCGCACCGGGTCGGCCAGGATGGCCTGCAACTCGGCGATCTCCCGCTCGCGCTCGGCCAGCTCGTCCATGATGCGCTGCCGCTCGAGGGCAGCCAGCCGGCGCAGCTGCATGTCCAAGATGGCGACGGCCTGGATCTCGTCGATGTCCAGCAGCTCCATCAGCTGGCTGCGGGCCGCCTCGGCGCTGTCCGCGCGGCGGATCAGCGCGATGACGTCGTCCAGCCGGTCCAGCGCCTTGGCCAGCGCGCGCAGGATGTGCGCGCGCTCCTCGGCCTTGCGCAGCTGGAAGCGGGTGCGCCGGACGATGACCTCGACCTGGTGCGCGACGTAGTGCCGGACGAACTCGTCCAGCCGCAGGGTCTTGGGCACCCCGTCCACGATCGCCAGCATGTTGGCGCCGAACGTGGTCTGCAGCTGGGTGTGCTTGTACAGGTTGTTGAGCACGACCTTGGCGACGGCATCGCGCTTGAGCACGATCACCAGCCGCTGACCGGTGCGCTGGCTGCCCTCGTCGCGGACGTCCGCGATGCCGGCCATCTTCCCGTCACGCACCAGGTCGGCGATGCTCTCGGCCAGGTTGTCCGGGTTGACCTGGTACGGCAGCTCGGTGACGACCAGGATGGTGCGCCCCTTGGCGTCCTCGTCCACCTCGATGACCGAGCGCATCCGGATCGAGCCGCGGCCGGTGGCGTACGCGTCCCGGATGCCGCCCTGCCCGACGATGAGCGCTCCGGTCGGGAAGTCCGGACCCTGGATGCGCTCGACCAGGGCCTCGAGCAGCTGCTCGTTGTCGGCGTCCGGGTGCTGCAGGAACCACTGAACGCCGCTGGCGACCTCGCGCAGGTTGTGCGGCGGGATGTTGGTCGCCATGCCGACCGCGATGCCTGACGAGCCGTTGACCAGCAGGTTCGGGATGCGGCTCGGCAGGATCGACGGCTCCTGCGAGCGGCCGTCGTAGTTCGGCGTGAAGTCGACCGTCTCCTGGTCGATCTCGCGCAGCATCTCCATGGCCAGCGGAGCCAGCCGGCACTCGGTGTTGTGCGACACGAAGCCGTCGGACAGGAACGCGTGGTCCTCGCTGTCCACGCGCAGGGAGTAGACCGGCTGCACGCCGGCGTCCTGCACCGAGGCGACCTCGGCGTAGTAGTGCAGCCCGGTGACCAGCGGCTCGACGACCGTCAGCGCCTCGCGCTCCGTGACGTGGCTGCGGATCTCGTCGGCGTCGCGCTCCCAGCGCTCGATCCGGTCCACGTGGTGGCGGCGCAGCCAGTCCCGGTCGGCGGGAGCGGTCGCCCCGGCCTCGCGCAGGTAGTCCGCGACGAGCGGCACGTGGTCCCCGGACGGCTCGCTGCCGGCCGCGGGCAGCTCGGCGAGGGCGGCGTGCAGCTCGGCCTGCTGGGCGCCAGACAGGCCGACGTGGTCGGCGAACAGGCGCAGGTCCCGGCGGTCGCCGACCACGACGCTCCACGCCCCGGTCGCCTGCGGCGGGCACAGCCGGCTGACGACGCCCAGCTCGAGCAGCAGCTGCTGGAGGTCGCGGGCGAGCTGCGGGCTGCCGGCGGAGCAGGAGAGCTGGATCCGGTGCCCGGGCAGGCGGTCGACCGAGCCGGTCGCCGCGAACAGCGCCTGTACAAAGGCCTGCTTGAAGGCCGGCCCCCGCGTCCACACGGCCCGGGGCACGGCCCGCTCCGCGCCGCCGACCAGCTCGCCGAGCGGGCTGTCGGGCACCAGCTCGTGCTGCCCGTCGAGCTCGTGCAGCAGGACGCCCGAGACGTCCCGGCGCTGGCCGGTGGACCGGCGTCCCCCGACGACCGCGTCGTAGGCCCGCACGACCTCGTCGAACAGCCCGCGGTCGGCGTGGCTGAAGCTGACCCGGTCGCCGGCCGCGGCGCCCGCACCAGCGAAGGCGCCCAGCAGCACGGCGGTGAGGCGGTCGCGCTCGCCGAGCAGCTCCCGCTCCGTGGGCGCCCCGCGGTAGAGGACCACGCGGTCGCCGGGGGCCACCTCCGCCAGCAGCTTCCACAGGAGCATGGGCACGCCGAGCACGCTGACCAGGCAGAGCACCGGGTGGTTGTGCGTTCCGGTGAGCCGGAACCCCTCCTGCGTGGTGACCCGCAGCGTGGGGTGCTCGCCGGAGTGGAACAGGGTGAGCGCCCGCACCGGCTCGCCGACCCGGTTGAGCACCTTGACGTCCTCGAGCGGCACGTCGGAGTGGGGCGCCGCGTCCGGCGCGACGTCGCCGATCCGGAGCGTCCCGCCATCGGCCCGCCGCAGATTGCTCTCCGCGGTCAGGCAGTAACGCATCGCCGCTGCCGGGTCGTTGCCCGGCGAGCCGAAGTTGCCGTTGCCGTCGATCAGCGGATAGCGCAGCGACCAGGGCTGGGCCAGCCGGACCAGGGTGTCGTAGATGGCCGAGTCGCCGTGCGGGTGGTAGTTACCCATGACGTCGCCGACGACGCGCGCGCACTTGAAGTACCCGCGGTCGGGGCGGTACCCGCCGTCGTACATCGCGTACAGGACCCGGCGGTGCACCGGCTTGAGGCCGTCCCGCACGTCCGGCAGGGCCCGGCCCACGATGACGGACATCGCGTAGTCCAGGTACGACCGCTGCATCTCGACTTCGATGCCGACCGGTTCGACACGGTCGCCGGCCGGAGGCGGCGGGGGGAGGACGTCGACCACGAGGGTCCCTTCTTGGAGTTCAGTCCTGTTTCACGTGGAACGGAGCCGGTCCTGTTCCACGTGGAACAGGACCGGGGCTAGATGTCGAGGAAGCGGACGTCCTTGGCGTTGCGCTGGATGAAGCTGCGCCGCGCCTCGACGTCCTCACCCATGAGCACGGAGAACAGGTCGTCCGCGGTGGCGGCGTCATCCAGGGTGACCTGGAGCAGCACGCGGTTCGCCGGGTCCATCGTGGTGTCCCACAGCTCGGCGGCGTTCATCTCGCCGAGCCCCTTGAAGCGCTGGATCGCCTCGCCGGTCTTGGGCAGCTTCTTGCCGGCCTCCTGGCCGGCGGCCACCACGCCGTCCCGCTCGCGGTCGGAGTAGGCGTACTGCACGTCCCCGCCGTTCCACTTGATCTTGTACAGCGGAGGCTGGGCGAGATAGACGTAGCCACCCTCGACCAGGGGGCGCATGAAGCGGAACAGCAGCGTGAGGAGCAGGGTCCGGATGTGCTGCCCGTCGACGTCGGCGTCGGCCATGAGCACCACCTTGTGGTACCGCAGCTTCTCGATGTCGAACTCGTCATGGATGCCGGTGCCCAGGGCGGTGATCATCGCCTGCACCTCGTTGTTCTTGAGCACCCGGTCGATGCGGGCCTTCTCCACGTTCAGGATCTTGCCGCGAATGGGCAGGATGGCCTGGAACTGCGGGTTGCGCCCGCCCTTCGCCGAGCCCCCGGCGCTGTCGCCCTCGACCACGTAGACCTCCGACAGGGCCGGGTCGGTCGACTGGCAGTCGGCCAGCTTGCCGGGCAGCGAGCCGCCGCCGAGCAGGCTCTTGCGGGCCAGCTTGCGGGCCTGCTGCGCGGCCAGCCGGGCCCGGGCGGCCTGGTTGGCCTTCTGCACGACGACCTTGCCCTCGGCCGGATTGCGGTCGAACCAGTCCTTGAGCCACTCGCGCGTGGCCTTCTGCACGAAGGACTTCGCCTCGCCGTTGCCCAGCTTGGTCTTGGTCTGCCCCTCGAACTGGGGATCGGCGATCTTGAGGCTGACGATCGCGGTCAGGCCCTCGCGGATGTCGGAGCCGTCGAGGCGGTCCTTCTCCTTGATGTGGCCCTTGGCGATCGCCCAGTCGTTGAACGTGCTGGTCAGCGCGGTGCGGAAGCCCTCCTCGTGGGTGCCGCCCTCGTGCGTGTTGATGGTGTTGGCGAACGTGTAGACCGACTCGCTGTAGGAGTCGTTCCACTGCATGGCGACCTCGACGGTCATGCGCATGCCGGTGTTGCTCTCGTCGGTGAAGCCGATGACGCCCGCGTGCACCGGCGTCTTGCTGCTGTTGAGGTGGCGGACGAAGTCCTCCAGACCCCCCGGATAGCAGAACACCGCCTCGACCGTCTCCGCGTCCCGCTCGTCGCGCAGCGTGATGGACAGCCCCTTGTTGAGGAAGGCCATCTCCTGCAGCCGGCGGTGCAGCGTCTCGCGGGAGTAGGTGATCCCCTCGACGAAGATCTCCGGGTCGGCCCAGAAGGACAGCGTCGTCCCGGTCTCGTCCGACGCCGCTCCGCGCACCAGCTCGCCCGGGACCGACCGCAGGTAGGTCTGGGTCCACACCGCGCCGTCGCGGCGGATCTCCACTTCCAGCCGGGTCGACAGCGCGTTGACCACCGCGGCCCCGACGCCGTGCAGGCCGCCGGAGACCGCGTAGCTCTCGCCGTCGAACTTGCCGCCCGCGTGCAGCGTCGTGAGCACGACCTCGACGGCCGGCCGCTGCTCCTTGGTGTTCATGGCCACCGGGATGCCGCGGCCGTTGTCCTGCACCCGCACCCCGCCGTCGGCCAGCAGCGTCACCACGATGGCGTCGCAGTGCCCGGCCAGCGCCTCGTCCACCGCGTTGTCGACGATCTCGTAGACCAGGTGGTGCAGGCCGCGCTCGCCGGTCGAGCCGATGTACATGCCGGGGCGCTTGCGGACCGCCTCCAGGCCCTCCAGAACGGTGATCGAGTCGGCGCCGTACTCGGCGGCCGGCGCGTCCTTGCGCTCGAGGGCGTCCGTCACGGTGCGCTCGGAACCCGCACCGTCCGGGCTCGGGGCGTCCTGGGAGTCGTTCTCGGGCACGTTCTCGGGCACGGGCTGTCGCTTCCTCCCGCGCGCGCGGGCAGTGACCGGTCACCACGCACCGCCGTGCAGGGAGGGCACGGCGACCCTCGAGGCGCGAGGGGCAGCGGAAACCGTCGCAGAGGCTGATCTGAACCTCGAGTGTAGCCCCCTGCCAGGCTGCCATCGCGCAGCAGTGGCCCTAGCCGCCCGCGTGGCGCCCTGACCCCGGCGGCGCGTGGGCCCCCACGTACCCAGGGGTCTCAGCCGTAGGTGTCCCGCGGCCCGCGGCCCTGCACCCGCCGGGGCCCCTTGCGCCAGTCCGGCTGGGCCGGCCCGCGCACGACCACCTTGGTGACGACGTCCGGGCCGACCTGCTCGCGCAGCGTGCGCATCAGCTGGCCGACCAGCAGCCGGACCTGGGTGGCCCAGGCGGAGGACTCGGCCACCAGGACCAGCTCCCCGTCCACCAGCGATGCCGGCCGGCAGTGCTCGGCCAGCTCGGGGCCGACCAGCTCGTCCCACCGCTGCAGGACCGACGCGTTGGTCGTCGTCTCCTCCCAGCCACGCTCGGCGACCAGGCGACGCACCGCCTCGCCGAACAGCACCGGGTCACGGGCGTCCTTGGCGCCGCTGCCGCGCACGACCGGGCGCAGCACCGGCCGACGGCGGCGCCCGCCTGGTGCCACACCCTTGGCCCGGGCGGCCGCCTTCGCCGACGCGAGCGCGGCGCGGACCAGGTCGGCCCCCTTGGGAGCGTCCGCACCGGCTCCGGGCTCGTCACCGGACACGCGTCACCGTCCCCTCGTGCACGTCATACCGGCTGCCGGCCAGCGCCTCCGGCACGTCGGCGGCAACCGCGGCGGTCACCAGCACCTGCTCCGCGCCGGCCACCAGCTCGGCCAGCCGGTCGCGGCGGCCGACATCGAGCTCGGCGAAGACGTCGTCCAGCACCAGCACCGGCTCCCCCCCGCCGCCGCCCTGGCCGTCGTCGCGCAGCAGGGCGTACGACGCCAGGCGCAGCGCCAGCGCCACCGACCACGACTCCCCGTGCGAGGCGTAGCCCTTCACCGGCAGGTCCCCGAGCGAGAGCAGCAGGTCGTCCCGGTGCGGGCCGACCAGCGAGACGCCGCGCTCCACCTCCTGCGGCCGCACCCGGGCCAGCTCCGACAGCAACGCGGCCTGCAGCAGCGCGCGGTCACGGCTGCCGGCGGCCGCCTCGCCGAGCGAGCTCTTGTACTCCAGCGCGGTCGCCCCCTGGCCGGCCGACACCTGCTCGTACGACGTGGCGACCAGCGGCCGCAGCGCGTCGACCAGCTCGAGCCGGGCGGCCAGGAGCTGCGCCCCGTTGGTGGCCAGGTGGGCGTCCCACACGTCCAGCGTGCGCATGTCGCCGCCTCCGGTACGCCGGGCGAGGAAGGCGGTCTTGAGCAGGGCGTTGCGCTGCTTGAGCACCCGCTCGTAGTCCGAGCGCACTCCGGCCATCCGCGGGGCGCGCAGCACCAGCAGGTCGTCGAGAAACCGCCGGCGTTCCGAGGGGTCGCCGCGCACGAGGGACAGATCCTCCGGAGCGAACAGCACCGTGCGCAGGATGCCGAGCACCTCTCGGGCCCGCGGCACGGGAGCGCGGTTGATGCGCGCCCGGTTGGCCTTGCCCGGGTTGAGCTCCAGCTCGACCAGCATCGCCCGGTCGTCGCGCTCGATCCGCGCCCGCACGACGGCCCGCTCGGCTCCGGCGCGGACCAGCGGCGCGTCCGTCGCGACCCGGTGCGATCCCAGCGTGGCGACGTAGCCGAGGGCCTCCACCAGGTTGGTCTTGCCCTGGCCGTTCTGGCCGACCAGCGCGGTGCCGCCGGGCCCGAGCTCGAGCTCGAGCTCCGGCCAGGAGCGAAAGTCGGTCAGCGACAGGTGGGAGACGTGCACTCAGGAGCCCGGCGGCGTGCCGGCCTCACCGCGCCGCAGCCCGTCTGCCGGGTCGTTGCCCTCGGCGGACGGTGCCTGGGCGTCCGCGCCGGGCGAGTCGGCGCCGACGTCGGTCGAACCGGCCGCAGCCGTCACGGCGTGGCCGCCGAACTGGTTGCGCAGCGCGGCCACCACCTTCATCGCGGGGCTGTCGTCCTGCCGGGAGGCGAACCGGGCGTACAGCGCCGCGGTGATCACCGGCAGCGGCACGGCGTGGTCCACGCCGGCCTGCACGGTCCAGCGGCCCTCGCCGGAGTCCTGCGCGTAGCCGCGCAGCTGCTCCAGGTGCGGGTCCTCGTCCAGCGCGTTGACCATGAGGTCCAGCAGCCAGGACCGGATGACGGTCCCCTGCTGCCAGCTCCTGACGACCGCCGGCACGTCGGTGACGACGTCGGTCGCCTCCATGAGCTCCCAGCCCTCGGCGTAGGCCTGCATCAGGCCGTACTCGATGCCGTTGTGCACCATCTTGGCGAAGTGGCCGGCGCCCACCTTGCCGGCATGCACGAAGCCGCTGTCGCCCTCGGGCTTGAGCACGTCGAAGAACGGCTGCACCGCCGCGACGTGCTCCTGCTCGCCACCGCACATCAGCGCGTAACCCTCGGTCAGGCCCCAGACGCCGCCGCTGACGCCGCAGTCGACGAAGCCGATCCCTCTGGGCGCCAGCTCGGCCGCGTGACGCTGGTCGTCGGTGTAGCGCGAGTTTCCGCCGTCGACGAGCACGTCGCCGGGCTCGAGCAGCTCGGCGAGCGCGTCGACCGTCGTGTAGGTCGCCTCGCCGGCCGGCACCATCACCCAGACGACACGCGGCGCGGCCAGGGCCTGCACCAGCTGCTCGAGGCTCTCGACGTCGCGGGACGCCGCCGACTGGTCGTAGCCCACGACCTCGTGGCCACCGCGGCGCAGCCGCTCGGCCATGTTGCCGCCCATGCGCCCGAGCCCGACCATCCCGATCTGCGCCACGCCAGTCCTGCCTCTCGTCCGGTCCGCGGTGTTCCTGCTGCCTGCCCCGCCGGTCAGCCCGACAGTCGCACGGGCATCAGCAGGTAGCGATAGGCCGGAACGTCCTCGTCGGGCTGCCGCTTGCCGGTCAGGACCGCCGGCCGGGCACTGGCGGTGAACGACAGCGTCGTGATGTCGCTGTCCACCGCGGACAGGCCGTCGAGCAGGTACGAGGGGTTGAACGCGATCGACATCTCGCCGCCCACACCCTCGCCCTCCCAGCCGCACTCGAGCCGCTCGGAGGCCTGCGCGTCGTCGGCGCCGCCGGCCTCGAGAACCATGCCGTCCGCGGAGAAGGACAGGCGGACCACCGGAGCGTTGCGAGCGGCCACCAGCGAGACCAGCTGCACGCGGCGGACCGCCTCGACGAAGGCCGCGGTCTGCACCTCGGCGACGGCGGCGGCCTCGGTGGGCAGCAGCGCGCGGTACTTCGGGAACTCGCCGTCGATGAGGCGGGTGGTCGTGCGCTTGCCGCCGCCCTCGAAGCCGATCATCCCCTCGCCGGCGCTGCCGGAGGTGAGCGCGAGCGTGACCTCCGGGCCGCCGGTCAGGGCCTTGGCGGTGTCGGCCAGCGTCTTGGCCGGCACCAGCGCGGTGGCCTGCAGGTCGGCCTGCTCCGGCCGCCAGCTCAGCGTGCGCACGGCCAGCCGGTAGCGGTCGGTCGCCGCCAGCGTCAGCTGGTCGCCGTCGATCTCCACGCGCACGCCCGTGAGCTGCGGCAGCGTGTCGACCCGGCCGGCCGCGACGGCGACCTGGGCCACCGCGGAGGCGAACACGTCGCTCTCCAGCGCGCCGGCCACGGTCGGCATCGCCGGCAGCGCGGGGTAGTCGTCGACCTGCATCGTCGGCAGCGTGAAGCGCGAGGTTCCGCAGCTCAGCACCAGGCGGTTGGACTCGGTGCGCACGTCCACCGGCTGCGACGGCAGCGAGCGGACGATGTCGTTCAGCAGCCGGCCGGGCACCAGCACGCGCCCGTCCTCGTCGGCGTGCGCGCTCAGCTCGACGCGCGAGCTCATCTCGTAGTCGAAGCCGGAGACGGCCAGCGTGCCGCCGGAGGCCTCCAGCAGCAGGCCCAGCAGCACCTGCATCGGCGGACGCGCCGGCAGGGAGCGGGCTCCCCACGCCACGGCGTCGGCGAGCGCGTCGCGCTCGACCCTGAGCTCCATCTGGTGCGCCTCTTCTCGCTGCGGTTCGTGTCGTTCGGTGAGGACGGGGGGAGGTCGAGCCTGCCAGAGGTCGGCGGCGTCTCGTCGAGCGAGCCGTCAGTCCACAGGCCGGGCCGTGCACAACACGTTCTGGGGGTTTCCGGAGAAGAGAAGACTCGTCGTCGCACTCGGTGCCTGCGACCCTGTGGACCGAGGGACGTCGCTGCACGTCGCACGGCGTGGCGCGGTGTGTGGCCGATGTGGACGCAGCGCCCCGGATCGGTGGACGGCCGTGGACAGCGGGGTGTCCGTCCGGCGTCGTCCACGCGGTGTCCCCGGTCGCGAGCCGGTTGTCCACAGGCTCGTCCCCAGCCTGTGCATCGTGATCACACCCGCGACCGGGTCTTGATCCGGTTGGTCAGCTCGGCGACCTGGTTGTAGGTCGCGCGCCGCTCGGCCATCTGGCCCCGGATCTTGCGGTCGGCGTGGATCACTGTGGTGTGGTCGCGACCGCCGAACATCTGCCCGATCTTGGGCAGCGACAGGTCGGTGAGCTCCCGGCAGAGGTACATGGCGATCTGCCGGCCGTTGACGAGCACCCGCGACCGGGAGGACCCGCACAGGTCCTCCATGGTCAGCCCGAAGTACTCCGCCGTCGCGGCCATGATGGTGGCGCCGGTGATCTCCGGGCCGCCCTCGGCCGGAATGAGGTCCTTGAGCACGATCTCGGCCAGCGCCAGGTCGACGGGCTGCCGGTTGAGCGACGCGAACGCCGTCACCCGGATCAACGCGCCCTCCAGCTCCCGGATGTTGCTGATGATCTTGGAGGCGATGAACTCGAGCACGTCCGGGGGCGCCGCCAGCCGGTCCTGCGCGGCCTTCTTGCGCAGGATGGCGATGCGGGTCTCGAGGTCGGGCGGCTGCACGTCGGTGATCAGGCCCCACTCGAACCGCGTCCGCAGCCGGTCCTCCAGCGTGGACAGCTGCTTGGGCGGCCGGT
>JAOPWI010000088.1 GCA_025965755.1 Frankiales bacterium
TGATTTCAGCGGCAGAATGCCTAATGCTAGGACCAACGCAAGCAGCAAACGCTTAATGAGGGTCTTCTTGGCGTGGCGAGGCGGGTAGGTTTCGCAGGCAACGTAAGCATGCGGAACCGCGCTCGTCTGGCGTATTCGAAATACCGCATGGTCGGTCGACTCTTCGTCGACGGACGGCGCTACGGTGGACGGGCGGACGGGTCTGAGGCTCTCTGAAAGTCGCCCTGTAGCTGTCGGCTCACGCCGTCAGCATCCGCGAGACTTCCGGCGATCTGCTTCGTATACTGGACAGCTGAGGGCCCACCTCCTGGCTACGACGCGACCGCCCCGGCTGACGGCGCTCATCTTGAAGGGCCGGATATGTCTCCCTGGTGGGCCGTGCATGAACTAGGCGACACTCGTGCGGAACCTGTTAAACATGCCCGACGTCCGAGTGCCATGCGACTCGCTCAACGACAGGCCGTTGCACTGCTCAGTTGCGCCGCTCTCGTGGCCTGCGGCAATACAGACTCGGGAGCGGCCGGCCTGGCGGGCCAGTGGCGGGACGTCAACGGTCAGCGCCTGGCCTCCGATCGCATCGAGGTCACGGCGGGTCCGGAACACTGCCAGTGGGAAGGCGTCACCTTTCTCCGTCTCGCATGGCCCGTAACGTCCGACGCGCGTCCTCGGCGCTTCCTCACGTACGTACGGGATCCCGACGGCGCCGTAGACTCCCAGCCCTCCCTCAGCAAGACATTCAGACGTCAGCAGCCGCTTCCCACGAATGCGACGGACACCGGCTACAGGCACGACGAAACGGCTCTGTTCCTCGCCAGCGCAGACGGCGGTAACGAGGCTTACTTGCGATTCGCAAGTCGAGACCTCGTCGAGGTCTGGCCCCTGGCCAAGGCTCCCGTCGCGTGCGACTAGCTAGTCGACCTGGTGACGCTGACCGTGGACGACGAGAACGAAGTCGTTGGCGTAACGAATCAACTTCTGTTGCCCTCGACGCGGCGCGCGCGGCCCCTGCGCGTCAGGCTGAGCTGAGACACCTCAGGTAGCAGCTTGTGCCTCCCGCGCAGGGCGAGAACAGGTTGATCACGTTGACACTCACCGCTGCGGCCATGCCGGGGCCGCGCTTGAGAATGGCGCCGATGACCCCTCGGTCGGACTTGCCCCGGTGCCGGTCGATTACCGCCCAGTACAGGCTCGACATGCTCGCTGAGCACGACGCTGCCGACCCCGCCGCGCGGGGCGTGCTGCTGAACCGTGAGGGCCTGTACTCCTCGCACCTGTCGGACGCGCAGGGCCCGTGACAGCGGCGCGTTGGGCGCCCAGCCTCGGCCGTTCGGCCGGGCAACACGACGAGCGGATCTAAGGCCGCCGCTACCTCGGCCTGGAGGTCCTGCACCGTTCTCGCCTGACCCTGCCCACCACCACCAGCGGGGATGTGAGTGAGCCGCTGCCCCCAGCGGCGATCAGCGCCTAGCCTGCCCCACCGGATCACCTGGTGGCCGCCACGCACACCTATATGTGAGGCCGTACGCGGACACCACCACGTCCGAGGACTCGACCGCAAGCCCAGATCCATAGCCGCACACCCCGGTATCTGCGATACGCCGCGCCTCAGCGAACCGTTGCGCCGTGCCGGACGCTCGCGGGCGGCATCTCAAGGGCGGGCCTGCGCGATGCGGTAGAGCGAGCCGGTGAGCTCGGCCAGGGCGTAGCCGGTCAACGGTGGATAGCCGTGCCGGAGCAGGACCGCGCTGACGTCCTCGAGCAGCGCGAGGGTGAGCTGTCGGGGAGGGGTCGCCGTGGCCGGCCAGCCTGGTTCCCGGTCGTCGGTGTCGTCGAAGTCGTCCTCGTCGTCCCAGGCAGCCACGCGCTCACCATCGCCTCCGGTCGGGCTGGTGCAACCGTCCGGCGATGATCTGTGGACTGCCCGGGCCCGGGTCTCAGCGGCGCAGTGGCTGTGAGGTGGCTGCCTGGCCGGTTTTCGGTCGCTCCGGCGTGGACCGGGGCTTCGAGCCGGCCTGATGCCCCGCCGGCCCCCCTGCGGGGCCCGGGACACTGTCCGAGGGCCTTGCGGTGACCGCGACACGCGCGCCTCCTGACTGGGGCTAGCAAGGCTGTGACCTGGGCCGGGATGGTTCCGGGTCGTCGTCTGGGATGGTTGAGAACGCTCCTGGGATGGTCGCTCCGGACGCTCGACGCGTGACCTGTCACCTCCCGCGCGGCGCGAGCCTCACCGGTCACCGTCAGGCACGAGCGACCGGATGATCAGCGTCGCGATCCTGCGTGGCGGCGCGGCCGCCGGCTACTACGTGCAGGACCGCGGCTGCGAGCACGCCCTGGTGCAGGAGCTCGCCAGGACTGCAAGCGATGGCCGGTCGTCGGCGGAAGCGAGCCGGGAGGTCGGCTACTACGTCAACGCGCGAGACCTGCCCGGCCGGTGGATCGGCGGCGGATCCCGCGCCTTGGGTCTGGGCGGGCCGTTCACCGATGGGCGGGTGCTTCACGAGCTGCTCGACGGCACGCATGGCGGGGTGGTGCTGGTCGCGCCGGTCTGGCGGCGGGATGACAACGACGCCCGGGTCGACGTCCGACGGGCCGGGTTCGACGTGACGTTCTCGGCGCCCAAAAGCGTCAGCACCCTGATGGCGCTGGCCGACCCGGCCACCGTCGGTCAGTTGATGGCGGCGCACGAGCAGGCCGTGACCGAGGCCCTCGGTCTGCTGGAACGGCTCGCGGCGCGGGCCGCCCGGGGACATCAGGGTGACGGACGACGGGCGCCGCGGATCGCGACTAGCGGGCTGGTCGGAGCGGCGTTCACCCACACCACCAGCCGAGCCCTGGACCCGCAGCTGCACACCCACGTCGTGCTCGCCAACCTCGCCCAAGGCACCGACGGGCGCTGGTCGGCGCTGGACTCCCGGACCCTGCACCGGGAGGCCACCACCGCCAGCTACCTCTACCAGCACCTGCTGCGTGCCGAGCTCACCGCCCGCCTCGGCCTGGCCTGGACCGGAGTAGAGCGGGGCGTGGCCGAGGTCGACGGAGTGCCGCTGGGCGTGCGGCGGGAGTTCAGCACCCGCCGCCGGCAGATCGAGACCGCCCTCCAGGACCGCGCCCGGGCCGGGCCGGCGCCGGCGCCG
>JAOPWI010000123.1 GCA_025965755.1 Frankiales bacterium
TGCGGCCTGCCCGCCGCTCGACCGGGGGCGCCACGCGCAGCACGCCGACCACGCGCGACCGGGTCTCGACCGGGTCGATGACGTCGTCGATCTCGAACACGCTGGCCATGTTGACCGCCTTGCCCCGCTCGTACATCGCCGCCAGCAGCTGGTCGAACAGCGCCTTCTTCTGGGCGGGATCCTCCAGCGCGGCGAGCTCCTTGCTGAAGCCGAGGTTGACCGCGCCCTCGAGCCCCATGCCGCCGAACTCACCGGTCGGCCAGGACACGATCAGGCTGGGCTCGTGGAAGCCGCCGCCGGCCATCGCCTGCGCGCCCAGCCCGTACCCCTTGCGCAGGACCACCGTCACGAACGGCACGGACAGGCTCGCGCCGGTGACGAACATCCGGCCGAAGTGGCGCACCTGTGCGGTCTTCTCCGCCTCCGGCCCGACCATGAAGCCGGGGGTGTCGCACAGGAACAGCAGCGGCAGGTCGTGCGCGTCGCACAGCTGCATGAACCGCGCGGCCTTGTCCGCGCCGTCGCTGTCGATGGCGCCGCCCAGGTGCGAGGGGTTGTTGGCGACCAGGCCCATCGGCCGGCCCTCGATGCGGATGAGGGCGGTGACCATGCCGGCGGCGAAGCCGGGTCGCAGCTCCATCACCGAGCCGACGTCGGCCAGGCCGTGCACGACGGCGCGGATGTCGTAGGTGCGCAGGCGGTTCTCCGGAATGAGCGTGCGCAGCACCCGCTGGTCCGGCGCCTCCCACTGGCCGAGCGGTCCCTGGAAGTACGCGAGGTAGTTCTTGGCCGCCTGCACCGCGGCCGCGTCGTCCTCCACCAGCACGTCGATGACCCCGTTGGCCATCTGCACCGGGACCGGTCCGATGTCCTCCGGGCGGTAGCTGCCGAGCCCGCCACCCTCGATCATCGCCGGGCCGGCCATGCCGATCGTGGCGTCGGGGGTGGCGATGATGACGTCGCAGCAGCCGAGCAGCGCGGCGTTGCCGGCGAAGCACCGCCCCGACACCAGCCCGACGGTGGGCACCAGCCCGCTCAGGCGGGCGAACAGCGCGAACGCCTTGCAGTCGAGCCCGGCGACGTGCGGGTTGTCGGTGTCGCCGGGACGCCCGCCGCCGCCCTCGGCGAACAGCACCACCGGCAGCCGCAGCCGCTCGGCCAGCTCGAACAGCCGGTCCTTCTTCTGGTGGCCGCGCATGCCCTGCGTCCCGGCCAGCACCGTGTAGTCGTAGGACAGCACGACCGCCCGGGAGTGCTCGTCGTCGAACAGGTCGGCGTTGACGTGGCCGACGCCGCCGACGATGCCGTCTGCCTGCGTGTTCTCGATGAGGTCCTCGAGCGAGCGGCGGGCGCGCTGGGCGGCGGTGGCCAGACCGCCGTACTCGACGAAGTCGCCGGGGGCGACGAGGTCGGCGAGGTTCTCCCGCGCGGTGCGGTGGTGGACCTTGCGACGCCGGGCGACCGCCGCCGGGCGGGCCTCGTCGGTGAGGATCCACTGCCGGTGGAGCACCTCGGCCAGGTCCGGCCGGATCGCGTCGAGGTCGACCTCCACGGCGGCCTCCTCGGCGCCCGCGTCGACGTCGGACTCGTGGACGGCGAACAGGGGCTGGGCGTCGCGGACCGTCTGCCCGACCTGCGCGGTCACCTGCGACAGCAGGCCGGCCACCGGGGAGGTGACGACGTGCTCCATCTTCATCGCCTCGAGCACGAGCACGGGGGTGCCGACGAGCACCTCACCCGAGGTGCGCAGCACCTGCACGACGGTGCCCTGCATGGGGGCCCGCACGACCTCGCCGGTCAGGACCGGCTCGTCGACGACGTGCGCGGCCGTGCCGGCGACCGGCTCGAACCACCGCTGCGGGCCGTCGTCCTGCGCCGCGACCAGCTCGGGCAGGTGCTCGTCGACGAACGACGTCGAGGCGGCGCCCACCTCGGGACGGCGCAGCAGCGCCTGCAGGAACGCGACGTTGACCGGCACGCCGGCGATGCGGAACTCGCCCAGTGCGCGGCCGGCCCGGACGAGGGCGGCCGGCAGGTCGGGCCCGTGCACGACCACCTTCGCCAGCAGGGAGTCGAACGCGGTGCTGGTCTCGTACCCGGTGTAGCCGTGGGTGTCCGTGCGCACGCCCGGCCCGGCCGGCGGGTCGAAGGCGGTGAGCGTGCCCGACGACGGGACGGTCGTGCCGTCGGCGCGCATCTGCTCGGTGTTGACCCGCACCTGCACGGCGACGCCCCGGGGCACCGCCGGCAGGGCGAGCTCGGCCAGCGACGCGCCGGCGGCGAGGCGGAGCTGGGCGGCGACCAGGTCGACGCCGTACACCTGCTCGGTGACGGTGTGCTCCACCTGCAGCCGCGGGTTGACCTCGAGGAACACGACCTCCCCGGCCGGACCGACGAGGAACTCGACCGTGCCCAGACCCCGGTAGCCGACCGACGAGGTCAGCGTGACCGCGGCCGCGGCCAGCTCGGCGCGCACCGCGTCGGGCAGACCGGGTGCCGGAGCGATCTCGACGAGCTTCTGCTGGCGCCGCTGCAGGCTGCAGTCGCGCTCTCCGAGGGCGGTCACCGCGCCCGAGCCGTCGCCCAGCACCTGCACCTCGACGTGGCGGTAGCCGCGCAGCAGCTCCTCGGCGTACAGGTCGCCGTTGCCGAACGCGGCGAGTGCCTCCGAGGCGCACCTCGCGGCGGCGTCGGCGAGCTCGCCGGCGGACGTGACGACGCGCATGCCCCGGCCACCGCCGCCGGCGACCGCCTTGAGCATCAGCGCGCCGGTGGAGGCGAGCAGCTCGGGCATCTGCGCCCGGTCGGACGTGCCGGCCGAGACGCGCAGTCCCAGCGAGGACGCCAGCTCGCGCGCGCGCAGCTTGTCGCCGAACGCCGCGAGAACCCGCGACGACGGCCCGACGAAGGTCAGGCCCTCCTGCTCGCAGCGCTCGGCGAACGCGGCGCTCTCGGCCAGGAAGCCCCAGCCGGGGTGCACCGCCGAGACGCCGGTCTCCTTCGCCGCCAGCAGGATCTGCTCGGCGTCCAGGTACGCCCGGGCGCCCCGGCCGCTCAGCGGACGGCCGACGTCGGCGCGCCGGGTGTGCAGGCAGGTCGCGTCGTCCTCGGACCACACCGCGACCGTGCGCAGCCCCAGGTCGGCGGCCGCGCGCAGCACGCGGACGGCGACCTCGCCGCGGTTGGCGACCAGGACGCCGTCGTCGAGCACGCTCAGCGCCCCGCGGTGAACGCTGCCTGGACCCGGCGCATCCCGCGGATCCAGCGGTCCCGGTCGCCGGCCCGGCGGCTCTCGTACGTCGCGACCTCCGGATGCGGGAGGATCAGGAAGCGCTCGTCGCGGATCGCCTGCACGACGACCTCGGCGACCTGCTCGGGCTGGATGACGCCCTGCGCCCGGACGACCTCAGCGCCCGGCGCGTCGCCGCCGCTGGACAGCATGGGGGTGTCGACGCCCTGCGGGCACAGGCACGAGACCGTCAGGCCCTGGTCGCCGTAGGTGATGGACAGCCACTCGGCGAAGGCCACCGCGCCGTGCTTGCTCACGGAGTACGGCGCGGAGCCGACCTGGGTCAGCAGCCCCGCGGCGGACGCGGTGGACAGCAGGTAGCCACCGCCGCGCTCGAGCATGCGCGGAACGAGCGCCTGCGCCGCCCAGACGTGCGCCAGGGTGTTGACGGCCAGCACGCGCTCCCAGTCGGCCGGCGCGACCTCGAGCCCGCCGCCGCCGCCCACGCCGGCGTTGGAGAAGAAGACGTCGATCGGGCCGACGGTCTGCTCCACCTCGTCGACCAGCGCGGCCACCTCGGTGGGGGAGGCGACGTCGACGACGCGGGGCAGCACGCCCTGGGCCGCGACCGCCTGCAGCCCGGCCTCGTCGCGGTCCACCCCGACCACCGCGCGGGCCCCTTCCGCGACGAACCGCAGGGCCAGCGCCCGCCCGATCCCGCTGCCTGCTCCGGTGACGACCACGACCTTGCCAGCGAGCTCCATGGCCGGAGGTTAACCGTGGTGCACAGCAGCGCGGCTATGACCCAGGTCACATCCGGCGGCCGGGCGTTGCGCGGCGGGTGGGGGCGGGTGCCGGAGTTCACAGCCGCGGCGGGCACGTTTGCGCGCGGCGCGCACTTGCACTGGAGGACGCCCCTGGCCCGGGCCCCCCCGAACGGCGGACCGGCGTACGTCGTCGAGTCCGTCCAGGTGCCCTGCGTCCCGCCGCCGCGATCCGGCGGCGGGGCGCAGTCGCGCTCAGACCAGCGCCGGCAGCCCGCCGTTGCCGGCCAGCACCCGCCGGCCGGCGAGCCTCACGGCTGCGCGCGGGGCGCCCGGCGCAGCTCCAC
>JAOPWI010000169.1 GCA_025965755.1 Frankiales bacterium
GTCTCGGTGCACGGCGCGAACCGCCTCGGCACGAACTCGCTGCTGGACATCAACGTCTTCGGTCGGCGCGGCGGCCTGTCCGCCGCGGCGTACGCCAACAGCCACGACTTCATCGACCTGCCGGTCAGCCCGGAGGCCGACACGATCGAGCTCCTGCGCCGCCTGACCGAGGGCGGAGGCACCGAGCTGGTCGCCAAGATCCGCAGCGAGCTGCAGGAGTCGATGGACACGAACGCGTCCGTCTACCGCACCGAGGCGACCCTCAAGCAGGCCGAGGTCGACATCGCGGGGCTCAAGGAGCGCTACCTGCGCGTCGGCGTCTCCGACCGCGGGACCCGGTACAACACCGAGCTGCTCGAGGCCGTCGAGCTGGGCTTCCTGCTCGACCTCGCCGAGGCGCTGGTCGTGTCCGCCAAGGCGCGCAACGAGTCCCGCGGCGGGCACTTCCGCGAGGACTACCCGACCCGCGACGACGTCAACTTCATGCGCCACACCATGGCGTACAAGGAGCAGCCGGGCTTCCTGTCCGACGTCCGGCTCGACTACAAGCCCGTCGTCCAGACCCGCTACCAGCCGATGGAGCGCAAGTACTAGTGACCACCACCCTGGACAAGCCGGTCGACCCGACGCCGTCGCCGGTCAGCGACCACATCCGCATGGTCACCGTGAAGGTCCGGCGCTACGACCCGGAGGTCGACCCGGAGGCCAACTGGCAGAGCTTCCAGGTGCCCACCGAGAAGGGCGACCGCGTGCTGGACGCCCTGCACCAGATCAAGTGGTTCCAGGACGGCTCGCTGACGTTCCGGCGCTCCTGCGCCCACGGCGTGTGCGGGTCGGACGCCATGCGCATCAACGGCGTCAACCGGCTCGCCTGCAAGGTGCTCGTCAAGGACCTCGGCGACACCATCCTGGTCGAGCCGATCAAGGGCCTGCCGGTGATGAAGGACCTCATCGTCGACATGGAGCCCTTCTTCGAGTCCTTCCGCGCGATCAAGCCCTTCCTGATCACCGACGGCCGGGAGCCGACCCGCGAGCGGCTGCAGACCGCGGAGGACCGCGAGCGCTTCGACGACACCACCAAGTGCATCATGTGCGCCGCGTGCACGTCGTCCTGCCCGGTGTTCTGGACCGACGAGAGCTACTTCGGCCCGGCCGCCATCGTCAATGCCCACCGCTTTATCTTCGACAGCCGCGACGAGGGCGCCGAGGAGCGGCTGGAGATCCTCAACGAGAAGGAGGGCGTCTGGCGCTGCCGGACGACCTTCAACTGCACCGATGCCTGCCCGCGTGGCATCGAGGTCACCAAGGCGATCCAGGAGGTCAAGCGCGCGCTGCTGTTCCGCCGCGTCTGAACCCCCTGCCCGCGCCCGAGGGCCGTCCCGCTGCTGCGGGGCGGCCCTCGGCGCGTCTGCGGCCCTGCCCCCCGGCGCGAGTGTCTGCCCGTGGCGAGCGGGTCGTCGCGGTAGCGTCGCGCCACCATGCGGACCCCTCGTCGCCTGCCGGCCCTCGCGTCGGGTCTGGCTCTCGCTGTCACCCTCGGGCTCGCCGCACCGGCTGCCGCCGCCGACCCCGTCGGCGGTCCGGAGCTCGGCTCGCGCGGGCTGGTGCTGCCCGTCGGCGCGCCGCCCGTGCCGCCCGAGGTGGTGGCCCACGGCTGGCTGGTCGCCGACCTGGACACCGGCGAGGTGCTCGGGGCGCGCGACGCCCACGGACGGTACGCCCCGGCCAGCACGCTGAAGGTGCTCACCGCCGTCGCGCTGATTCCCCGGCTCGACCCGGCCCGCAAGGTGGTGCCGAGCTACGACGACATCGCCGTCGACGGCAGCAAGGTCGGCCTGGTCGAGCGCGTGGGCTATCCGGTGGACGAGCTGTTCGCCGCGCTGATGATGGTGTCCGGCAACGACGTCGCCAACACGCTGGCCAGCGCCGCCGGCGGCCCCGCGGCGATCGAGGCGATGAACGCCGAGGCGCGGCGCCTGCAGGCCCACGACACCCGGGCGGTCAACCCGAGCGGCCTGGACGCCGACGGGCAGACGAGCTCGGCGTACGACCTGGCCCTGCTCGCGCGCGCCGGCATGAAGCTCGACGCCTTCCGGCGCTACGTCTCGCAGCTCAACGGCAGCGTCAGCGGCCCCGGCGGCAAGCGGATCGAGACCTACAACCACAACAAGCTGCTCCGCTCCTACGACGGCGCGCTGGGCATCAAGAACGGCTACACCAGCCGGGCCAAGGCCAGCTTCGTCGGCGCCGCCCAGCGCCACGGCCGCACCCTGGTCGTGACGATGATGCGCACCCAGCCGCGCGTGCACCTGGAGGCCGCGCTGCTGCTCGACTGGGGCTTCGCCGCGGCGGCCAAGGGCGTTCCGCCGGTCGGGCAGCTCGTCGACCCGGTGGAGGGCGAGCCGGCCGGGGACGTGTCCGGGGACGTCCCGGAGCAGCAGCCGGGACAGCACGCCTCGGGCACCGCCGTGCTCGCCGCGGAGCGGGTGGGCACCGCCGCGGCCCCGCAGCCGCAGGACAGCGGGGGCCTGCCGGTCAACGCCCTGGTCGCGCTCGCGCTGGCGGGCAGCCTGGTCGCCATGCGGCGCCGCCAGGTGGTCCTGGCCCGTCGCCGCCGGGCCCGGGTGCCGATCCGCCGCCGCTAGACCGCCCCCGGGCAGGCGCGTCGTTCAGGCCGCCGAGG
>JAOPWI010000172.1 GCA_025965755.1 Frankiales bacterium
CGAGGTCCACCGCGAGGTCGACCAGCGCGGCGAGGGACTGCCAGCGGTCCCGGGCGGCGCCGCCGGCCGGGGGCCGGTGCTCCACCCAGCCGGTGGAGGCGAGGACGTCGCGGACGGCGGGCACCAGTGCGCCCGGGTCGTTGCCCCCGGCCGCGGCGCCGCGCAGCAGCAGCACCGCCTCCCGGACCTCGGGGCGGTCGAAGAACCGCTCGCCACCGCGCAGCACGTAGGGAACGCCGGCCTCGCTCAGCGCCGTCTCGTACGCCGCCGACTGGGCGTTGATGCGGTAGAGCACGGCGATCTCGGACGCCGCAGTGCCGCCGGCCAGCAGCACGAGGCAGCGCTTGGCGACCGCCTCGGCCTCCTCGGTCTCGTCGGCGTGCTCGGTGAACGTCGGGTCGGGCCCGGGAGGGCGCTGCGCGATCAGCTCGAGCCGGGCGTGGTTCTTCGGCGCCTTGGCGAGCACCGCGTTGGCCAGGCCGACGACCTGCGGCGTGGAGCGGTAGTCGCGCACCAGCCGGACCTCGGTCGCCTCCGGATAGCGCGCCCGGAACCGCAGCAGGTAGTCGGGCGTCGCCCCGGTGAAGGAGTAGATGGTCTGCGCGGCGTCACCGACGACGCAGACGTCGTTGCGGCCGCCCAGCCAGGCGTCGAGCAGGCGCTGCTGCAGCGGGGTGACGTCCTGGTACTCGTCGACCACGAACGACCGGTAGCGCGAGCGGAACTCCTCCGCGACGTCGCGGTGCTCCTCGAGCACGCCGGCGGTCAGCAGCAGCAGGTCGTCGAAGTCGGCCAGCCCCTGGGCCTGCTTGAGGTCGCGGAAGGCGGCGTAGACCTGGGCCACGACGGGCGCGTCGAACGGCGGCTGGCGGCCGGCCTTCGCCGCCGTCGCGGCGTAGTCCTCGGGCGCGACCAGCGTGCTGGCCGCCCACTCCAGCTCGCTGAGCAGGTCGCGCAGCTCGCTGGTGCCGGGACGCAGGCGGGCGCGGGCGGCAGCGTTGGCCACCAGGCCGAACTTGTTGGTCAGCAGCTGCGGCGGGGCACCGCCGACGACCTTGGGCCAGAAGTAGCCGAGCTGCTTCATCGCCGCGGAGTGGAAGGTGCGGGCCTGCACGCCGCCGACGCCGAGCGCCCGCAGCCGGGTGCGCATCTCACCGGCCGCCCGGGCGGTGAAGGTGACCGCGAGCAGCGCGCTGGCCGGCACCTGGCCGGACGCGACGGCGTACGCGGCACGGTGGGTGACCGTGCGGGTCTTGCCGGTGCCCGCGCCGGCCAGGATGCAGACCGGCCCGGTGACAGCCTGGGCCGCCTCCCGCTGCTCGGGGTCGAGGGCCTCGAGCAGGGCGTCCGGGGTCACCGCCCCATTCTGACAGGCCGCGCCGACGGCCCGGGGCCGCGACGCGGGGCTGGGGACGGCGGGGGCTGGAACGGCGGGGCTGGAACGGCAGGGGCTGGAACGGCGGGAAGGCTCGCGGCCGCGGCGCGGTTGCGCCCAGAGCCCGTCCGCCACTGCGAGGAGCCTGCGATGTCCGGCCAGATGACCATCTACAGCACGTCCTGGTGCGGCTACTGCCACCGCCTGATGAAGCAGATGGACCGCGAGGGCGTCGCGTACGACACCGTCGACATCGAGAACGACCCCACCGCGGCCGACTACGTCATGAGCGTGAACGGCGGCAACCAGACCGTCCCCACGGTGGTCTTCGCCGACGGATCCGCCCTGACCAACCCGAGCCTGGCTCAGGTCAAGGAGCGGCTCGCCTCCGCGGTCGCAGGCTGACGCGCGCGGCAGGCGCCCACAACCGAGAGGTGTAGGCCTACGCTGTCAGCCCGCGTGACATGTCTGCACGCTCGACAGAAAGTGCCTGACTTGTCCGGTTCCGAGCTCCGCCACCCGGCGATCGACGCTGTCCTCAGCACCGCCGCCAGCCTGGTCGGCATGGAGGTCGTCTTCGTCGGCGGGCTCACCGACGACACGTTCACCTTCGAGCGCGTCCGCGCCTCCGCGCAGTGGCCGGGCCTGGAGGAGGGGGCGTCCGGGGGGCGCGCCGACTCGTTCTGCCACCGGCTGCTCGAGGGCGCGCCGGCCAGCACCTCCGACGCGGCCTCCGACCCGGCCTACGCCGACGCGCCGATCCGCGAGAAGCTGGGCATCACCTCCTACGTCGGGGTGCCGGTGCGCGACGCGGCCGGCCGCGTGGTCGCGACGCTGTGCGGCATCGACCGCGGGCACGTCGAGGTCGACGAGGAGACCATCGCGGTCCTGAGCCGGCTGGCCGCCGTCATCTCCGCCCACCTCGAGCCGCTGCTCGACGAGGGCGTCGTCATCCGCCGGGGCGCCGACGGCAGCTGGGAGGTCGGCAACCAGCCGGCCGGCGACCTCACCAGTGCGATGGTGCTGGCCGACCTGCTGGCCGCCGAGCTGACCGCCGGCGGGCGGCCGCCCCGCAGCGAGGGCCAGCTCGACGAGCTCGGCCAGCTGCGCCTGTCGGTCCGCCAGCTCGAGCACGCCCTGGCCGCCCGCGTCGTCGTGGAGCAGGCCATCGGCGTGCTCACCGAGCGCCAGCACAGCAGCCCGCGGGACGCCTTCGAGCGCCTGCGCAAGGTCGCCCGCTCCCGCGGCCGCAAGGTGCACGACCTGGCCAAGGAGGTCGTGGCGTCCGCGCACGATCCGGCCGTGCCGCTGCCGCCCGAGCTGGCCGGCCGCCGCTGAGCGGCCTGCTCCCCCGGTCGCCCGAGGCACTGGCGGCCGACCTGGTCGCGCTGGCCCGCGACCTGCCCGCTCCGGCCCGGGTGCTGCTCGACGGC
>JAOPWI010000183.1 GCA_025965755.1 Frankiales bacterium
AGCCCGGCCGGCGGCAGGCCCCGGCCGGTGCCGGCCCGTCAGGGCGCCAGGCGGTCGGCCGGGTAGCCCGCGTACGACTGCTTGAACACGCCCGAGTGGAGCAGGACCTCGGCCACGGGGCGCCCGGTGCCGGGGTCGCTGAGCGTGGTCCGGGTCCAGTACGACTCGGTGCGCCGGCTCTGGCTCAGCCCGACGATCTCGCGCACGAGCGTGTAGGGCTGGTCCACGAAGACCGGCCCGTCCAGCAGCCGGACCTCCAGATCCAGGAACAGCCCGAGCGAGGGCGTGCGGACCGGCCAGCCGGCGCCCACCCTGCCGGTCAGGACGCTGAGCATCTCCATCGGGACGATCGCCCGGCCCCAGGGTGAGGCGGCGCCGCCGTCCCGGGTGTACCAGGGGTGCGGCTCGGTGATGCGCTGCAGCTTGTCCGCCAGGGAGAACGGGTAGCTGTCTCCGTTGCGCTCGTCGTGGGACATCGACACCTCGACGCCCTCGTCGGTCCGCATGCCCACGCTCAACCGGTCGATCACGAACAGCTCGCCCGGATCGCCCTGCGCTGCCCGCCGGGCGTCCAGCTCGGTCGTGCCGTGGTCCGGCCCCAGAGACGCCGTGCCGACCAGCACGGGAGTGCCGTCGGCCTTGTGCGCCTCGATCCGGGCGGCGGCGTGGCCGGTCGTCGTCAGCGAGGCCCGGACCTGCTCACCCTCGACGACCATGGTGCGGAAGTGGCTGCTGAGGCAGCCCCGCTCGAACCAGGCCGGGCCCCACAGGGACGTGACCAGCGGGTCGAACTGGCTGAAGTGCGTCGGCCCCTCGATCGGCGCGCCGGCCAGACCGAGCGCCGCCGCCTGCGCCTCGTCGTGCACGCTCGCGTGCCCGTCGTAGGACTGGTCCGCCAGCATCTGCGCGGGAGCGCGCAGCGGTCCGGTCATCGTCAGGGGCGTGTCGAACAGCATGTGGTCCTCCGGAGTCGAGCGCGGCCGGCTCAGACGGCTGGTGGACAGTACGCCCGCTGCCGGAGCCGCGGCCGAGCGCCGGCACCGGCAGCGTTCCGGCCCGGCAGCGCGGGCTCACCGCTGCTGCCGGGTGCTCTCGATCAGCGCCTCGGCGACATCGCGGAGCTTGCGGTTGGTGCTCTGCGACAGCTGGACCAGCAGGGCGAACGCCTCGTCGTCGCTGCACCCCCGCGTGCCCATGAGCACGCCCTTGGCCTGCTCGATCCGGGCCCGGCTGGCCAGCGCCTCCTGCATCTGCCGGGCCAGGTCGCGGTGGCGGAAGAACGACGCGGCGACCTGAAGCGCGATGCCGGCCTGCGCGGCCATGAGCTCGCCGAGCGAGACCGCCTCGGCGTCGAACTGCTCGGGCTCCCGGGAGTAGAGGTTCAGCGCGCCGACGCTCTTTCCCTCGGACGACAGCGGCAGGGACACCATGCTGCGCGCCCCCAGCCGGGTCGCCCGGGCGGTGTAGAAGGGCCAGCGGCTGTCGTGGGCCAGGTCGCGCACGCGATACACGTTGCCGGTGCGGACCGCGTCCAGGCAGGGGCCCTCGCGCTCCTCGTACTGCAGCTCGTCGAGCGCCCGGGACCAGTCGTCGGCGGCGGCCGCGACGGAGGGCCCGCCGTCCTGGTAGGTCGTCAGCGACGCGCCGTGGCAGGTCGCAAAGGTGCCCACCGCGATGCGGGTCACCTTCACCAGGGTGCTGTGCAGGTCGTCCTGTCCGAGCACCGCGCCGGCCAGCGCCGAGACCTGCCGCAGGGACTCCTCGTCGAATGCCATTCAGAGTCCCTGCCCACGCGCCACCGGGTCCTACCCAGCAGTCCTGATCGATACATCTGCCGGATCCGTATCGCTGTGACCCAGGTCACGGGTACGTTCCGGGCCCACCCCACACAGGACCGGAGGGACACACGTGTCCGACACCCAGCTGGCGGCGACGAGCGTGCTGGAGCGCGTGCAGCACGTGGACGTCCTGATCGTTGGAGCCGGCATCTCCGGCATCGGCGCGGCCTACCACCTGACCAGGCAGGCGCCCGGCAAGAGCTACGTCGTGCTCGACGCGCTGGACAGCCGGGGCGGCACCTGGTGGACCCACCGCTATCCGGGCGTGCGGTCCGACAGCGACCTCTACACGTTCGGCTACCGGTTCAAGCCGTGGCGCGGGGCGACGCTCGCGACCTCGGAGGAAATCCTCCATTACCTCGACGAGGTCATCGCCGAGAACGGGCTCGACGCCCACCTGCGCTACCAGCACCGGGTGACCGCGGCCAGCTGGTCGAGCGAGGACCGGCGCTGGACCGTCGACGTGACGCGCGGCGACACCGGCGAGCAGCTGCGCTACACGACCGACTTCCTGTGGATGTGCCAGGGCTACTACCGGCACACCGATCCCTACACGCCGGACTGGCCCGGCATGGACAGCTTCCGCGGCCGCATCGTGCACCCGCAGACCTGGCCGGACGACCTGGACCACACCGGCAAGCGGGTCGTGGTCATCGGCTCCGGAGCGACCGCGGCGACGCTGATCCCGGCGATGGCGGACACCGCCGGCCACGTCACGATGTTGCAGCGCTCGCCGACGTTCTTCTTCGTACGCCCCAGCACCAACGAGCTCGCCGAGACCCTGCGCGCGCTGGACATTCCGGAGGAGTGGACGCACGAGATCATGCGGCGGGCCATGCTCGCCGAGGGCGCCGAGATCACCCGGATGTCCTTCGAGTCGCCGGAGGAGCTCCGCGGCCTGCTCATCGACACGATGCGGCCGCTGCTGCCCGAGGGCTTCGATGTCGACAAGCACTTCAACCCCAGCTACCGCCCCTGGCAGCAGCGCATCGCGATGCTGCCCGACGGCGACCTGTTCACCGCCATCACGCAGGGCAAGGCCTCGGTCGTCACCGACCAGATCGCGACGTTCACCGAGAAGGGCATCCGGCTGACCTCCGGTGACGAGCTGGAAGCCGACATCGTGGTGACGGCCACCGGCTTCGACCTCAGCGTGCTGGGGGAGATCGCCTTCACGGTCGACGGCACGCCGCTCGACGTCTCCCAGACGGTGACCTACCGCGGCACGATGTTCACCGGTGTCCCGAACCTGGCCCACGTCTTCGGCTACTTCCGGTCCAGCTGGACGCTGCGGGCGGATCTCATCAGCGACTTCGTCCTGCGGCTGCTGCAGCACATGGACGACAAGGGCGCGACGGTCGTCGTTCCGCGGCTGCGACCGCAGGACGCCGACATGGAGCTCGGTCCCTACGTCGACCCGGAGAACTTCAACCCCGGCTACCTGACGCGGTCCATGCACCTCATGCCGAGGCAGGGCGACCGCGAGCCCTGGCAGCTGCCCCACGACTACCTGGTGGAGAAGGAGCAGCTCCCGCTCGTCGACCTCGACGACGGCACCCTCGTCTACGAGTAGTCGGGCCGTGGCACAGTCGCCGCATGAGTGATCCCGTACGCGTCGTCGCCACCCTCCACGCCCAGGCCGGCAAGGGCCCCGAGCTGCTCGCCGCCTGGCCGGAGCTGGCCGCCCAGGTCAGGGCGGAGGACGGCTGCCTCGCGTACGACCTGCACGCGGTCCTCGGCGACGGCGACCGGTTCGTGGTGCTGGAGCGCTGGGCGTCCATGGAGGCACTGCAGGCGCACGGCGCGTCGGCGCACATGAAGGCGTTCGGCGCGCTCGCGGCCTCGCTGCTCGAGGGTCGCGCCGCCATCTCCTTCCTGCAGGACACGCCCTCCGCCTAGCCCGGCGGGTGGTAGGACGTCCGGGTGCAGACTTCCGACAGTCCTTCGCTCATGCCCGGCGCCGAGCCGTGGGAGGTCGACGGCGGCCCCGTCGGGGCCCTCGTGGTGCACGGCTTCACCGGCAACCCCCAGTCGATGCGCCCGCTCGCCGAGGCCTTCGCCGCTGCGGGCTTCACCGTCTCGCTGCCGCTGCTGCCCGGCCACGGCACCCGGGTCGAGGACATGGTCCCCACCCGCTGGGAGGACTGGTCCTCGGCGGCCGAGGCGGCCTACACCGCGCTGGCGGCCCGCTGTCAGAAGGTCGTCGTCGCCGGCCTGTCGATGGGCGGAACGCTGACGCTGTGGCTGGCCACCCGCCACCCTGAGATCAGCGGCATCGTGCTGGTCAACGCGCTGGCCGACGGCGAGGTCCCGGGGCTGACCGCGAGGGTGGCCCAGCTGCGCGAGCTGGACGAGCCGCTCGTCCCGGGGATCGGCTCCGACATCGCCCTGCAGGGCTCGGTGGAGAGCGCCTATCCGATGACGCCGGTGCAGCCGCTGCTCAGCCTGCACGGCGCGCTGGCCCCGCTGCGGGATCGGCTGGCCGGGATCGGCTGCCCGGTCCTGCTGCTCACCAGCCCGCAGGACCACGTCGTCGACCCGGCCTCCTCCGACCTCATCGCGCAGGCCGTCGCCGGGCCGGTCGAGCGCGTGACGCTCGAGCGGTCCTTTCACGTCGCGACGCTGGACCACGACGCCGCGCTGATCGAGCAGCGGGCGGTGGAGTTCGCCCAGCGGGTGACCGCCTGAGGCCGTGCGGTTGAGTACGCCTGTGCCCGACTCCCCGCCTGCCCCGTTCCGCCTGCTCATGCTCGGAGCCCCCGGCTCAGGGAAGGGCACCCAGGGCACCCGCCTGGCCGAGCGGTACGGCGCGCGGCACGTCTCGACCGGTGACCTGCTGCGCGGGCAGGTGGCCGCGGGCAGCGACCTGGGCCGCCAGGCCCAGCCGTACATGGACCGCGGTGACCTGGTGCCCGACGAGCTGATCCTGGGCATGGTGCTGGAGCGGGTGCTCGGCGGCACCGCGCCGGAGAGCTACGTGCTGGACGGCTTTCCGCGGACCGTCGCCCAGGCCAAGGCGGCGTACGAGCACGCCAAGGACGCCGACCGCACCCTTGACGCGGTGGTCTGCCTGGACATCCCCCACGACGAGCTGCTCGCCCGCCTGGAGGACCGCGGCCGCTCCTCCGGCCGCAGCGACGACAACGCCGCGACGGTGCTGCACCGCATCGAGGAGTACGAGCAGAAGACCCTGCCGCTGCTGGACTACTACGCCGGCCGGGGGATCCTCGTGCGCGTCGACGCGGTGGGCGAGGTCGACGCCGTGACCGAGCGGATCGTGCAGGCGCTGGACGGCCTCAAGGGCTGACCGGCTTGGGTGCCTTGACGGTCAGCTTGGCCGTCTTGGACGTCGACGCGGTCGTCATCTCGCTGGCCTGCGGGCGCACCGCCCGCACGTCGTGCCGGCCCGGGCCGGGGTTGGGCAGCACGAACGACGCGACGCCCTTGCTGCAGGACTGCGTCTCGTCCACCTGCTCGAACTCCGTCCCGCCGGCACGCTTGAGCTCCAGCCGGATCACCGCCCCCACGCAGTCCACGGTCGTGACCGTGACCGGGATCAGGCCGCCGTCGTCCGGAACCTTGCCGACCTTGACGCTGATCGGGTAGGTGACCGGCACCCACGGCAGGAACTCGCTCGTGCTGCTGACGTCGCCGGCGCTGCTGATGGTCGTGGCCACCAGCCGGTAGCCGTCCGGGTCGGTCGTGGCCTTCACGCTGACCGAGAAGCGGCCCTTGGCGTCGGTCGTGAGGTTCTTGCCCCAGCCCCACGTGCCGTTGGCTCCCTTGACCCCGAGCTGCACCGGGTTCTTGCCCACCGGTGCGCCGGACCCGTCGGTGAGCACCCCGGCCAGCTTCACGCTGCCGCCGGCCTTGACGAACGCCGGCGGGGTGTCGAAGGCCAGCCGGGGGCTGCCGCTGTCGGCGTACGTGCCCGGCACCGGCAGGAGCAGCGCGGAGGCAGCAGCCGCCGCGAGGCCGGCGAGGACGGTCCTGCGCAACAAGGGAGGCTCCAGCGGGAGAGGGGCAGGGTGCCCTTCCACCACCGGCAGTGCGGGTCGCCAGCTGGACACCCGGACGGGTGGCCGGGCGAGAAGGTTCCCCGGACGGGTGACAAGGGACCCCCTCACCTCATGGTTCGGGGGGACCACGCCGACATGACCGAGCAGTCGTTCTGTCCCGCCGACCCGAGGAGGCACCGTGGCTCGACCGGCCGCCGTGCGCCTCGCGTCCGCCGGTGCCCTGCTCACCGGGCTGCCCGGCGTCACCGTCGTCATCGCCGTGCTGCTGGTTCTCGCCGGCGTGCTGCTGCCGGACCTGCTGGTCCTGCCCGCCGTCACGCCCGGCTGGCAGATCCCCCTGGTGTCGCTGGCGCTCATGTTCGGCGTGGTCGAGGTCTTCGTCCTGCACATCCAGGTCCGTCGCGAGGCCCAGACGGTGTCGCTGCACGAGCTCGCCCTGGTGCTCGGGCTCTTCTTCGCCTCCCCGCTGGTCGTGCTCGCCGCCCGCCTGATCGGCCCGCTGCCGGTGCTGGTGCTGCACCGCCGCCAGGCGCCGGTCAAGATCGTGTTCAACATGGCCCTGTTCGCCGCGGACACCGCGGTCGCGCTGACGGTCTTCCGCCTGTTCCCGGTCAGCTCGATCAGCTCCGACGGCTGGGCGTGGACGGCCACCGGCTGTGCCGTCGTCGCGGCCTGTGCCGTCGCCGCCACGGCAACCACGCTGGTCATCGCGGCGTACGAGGGGCGCCTGCAGGCCCGCGACCTGTGGGCGCTGCCCCTGCGCGACGCGCCCCGCGCGCTCGCCGTGGCGCTGCCGGCGCTCATCGCGGTCTACGCGCTGTCGCTGGACCCCAGCGCCTGGGTCCCCCTGCTGGCCGTCGGCGGCGTCATCCTGCTCGCCTACCGGGCGTACGCCAGCCTGGCCGAGCGGCACCTGTCGCTGGAACGGCTCTACCGGTTCAGCCAGGCGGTCAGCACCGACCCGGAGGTCGAGGGCGTGCTGCGGTCGGTGCTGCTGGAGGCCAAGGAGCTGCTGCGCGCCGAGAGCGCGCACGTGCTGTTCCTGCCGCCGGGAAACGGCCCCGCGGCCTACATCGCGCTGACCGCCGCCGACCGGCTGGTGCGCCGCGAGACCGACGTGCTGCTGCAGCCGGGCTGGGTCGACGCGCGGGTGGTCGGGAGCGGCGTCGGCGAGCTGCTGTCGCGCACGACCAAGGACGACGTGCACCGCCGGCTGCTGCACGAGCTCGGCGCCCGCGAGGCGGTCATCGCCCCGCTGCGCGGCGAGGCCGGCGTGGTCGGGACCATCACGGTGTCCGAGCGCCTGGGCGACATCCGCACCTTCGACGAGGCCGACCTGCGGCTGCTCGAGACGGTGGCGAACCACGCCAGCATCGCGCTGCGCAACGGCCGGCTGGTCGACCAGCTGCGGCACGACTCGCTGCACGACGCGCT
The DNA here is from genome assembly GCA_025965755.1 of Frankiales bacterium. GTDB lineage: Bacteria > Actinomycetota > Actinomycetes > Mycobacteriales > SCTD01 > RYN-170. The sequence goes on from JAOPWI010000183.1 coordinate 7,292, forward strand.
GACCGGGCTGCCCAACCGCAACCTGCTGCTGCGCTCGGTGAGCGACGCGCTGTCGCTGCTCGAGCAGGGGATCGTGCCGGGCATCGCCGTGATGATCATGGATCTGGACGGCTTCAAGGAGGTCAACGACACGCTGGGCCACCAGCAGGGCGACGCGCTGCTGCGCGAGGTCGCCGGCCGCCTGGTCGGAGCCGCCGGCGAGGGTGCGGTCGTCGCCCGCCTGGGCGGCGACGAGTTCGCCGTGCTGCTG
>JAOPWI010000384.1 GCA_025965755.1 Frankiales bacterium
ACAGCTGGCCCTGCCGTCGCACGTCGAAGGGGCTGCCGACATCGAGGTGCCGCCAGCGCGGCGGCGGCGCGTCGCCGTCCCCGTCGAGCACCTCGCCGACCGCCTCGCCGTCGCGGCGGTCGTGCGCCTCGCCCTCGCCCACCGGCGAGCCGGCCAGCCAGGTCAGCCCCAGCCCGCGGGCGGTGTGGCGAAACGACCCGCCGAGGGTCAGGGTGGCCGAGGTCGCCACCACCGTCTTCTCGCCGAACAGCCGGGTCGCCAGCGCCCCCCCGACGCGCAGCGGCGACACGCGCAGCAGCACGCCGGCTCCGGCGGCCACCGCGTACACCGCGCTGGGCACGGCCGGCGACCGGATCTCGGCGGCCGCCTCGGCCACCTCCGTCAAGGTCGTCCGGGCCCGCTCCCGCCTGGCCTTGTCCAGCTCGTCCTCGTCGCCGGAACCGCGGCCCAGCTCGCCGGCGGCCGCCAGGAAGACCGTCTCCACCAGCGCGAGCACCTCCGCGGCGTGCGGCGGCAGCGCGGGCAGCAGGCCCGGCTCGGTGGTGCCGAGCAGCCCCTCGAGCGCGTCCTGGGCATCGTCGAGCCGGACGGTGACGCTCTCCGACAGCAGCCCCGAGGCCGCGCCGACCGCCCGGCGCAGCTCGCCGGCCGAGATCTGCTTGCTCAGCGCCTCGGTGGCCGCCGCGACGAACTCGTGGGCCTCGTCGAGCACCACGGCGTCGTGCTCGGGCAGCACCTGCACGCCGGTGAAGGCGTCCAGCGCGAGCAGCGCGTGGTTGGCCACCACGACGTCGACGTCCTTGGCCGCCTCCTTGGCCTTCTCGGCGAAGCACTCGACACGGTCGGGGCAGCGCGTGCCGAGGCAGTCGCGGGCCGACACCGACACCTGTCGCCAGGCCGCGTCGCTGACCGGGAACGGCACGTCGTCGCGGTCGCCGCTCTGCGTGGTCCCGGCCCACTCGCGCAGCCGCAGGACGGTGCGACCGAGCCCCGAGCCGGGCGCCTCGAAGAGCCCGTCCGGCTCGGCGTCGACCGCGCCCGGGCCGCCGTGCACCTGCTGCAGGCAGGCGTAGTTGCCCCGGCCCTTGGCCAGCGCGAACGTCGGCGTGCGCCCCAGCTCCTTGTCGAGCTCCTTGACCAGGCGCGGCAGGTCCTTCTCGACCAGCTGGCTCTGCAACGCCTTGGTCGCGGTCGCCACCACGACCTTCTTGCCGCTCGCCAGGGCCGGCACCAGGTAGCCCAGGGACTTGCCGGTACCCGTACCGGCCTGGACGAGCAGGTGCTCGGCGGTGCGCAGCGCGGTGTCGACGGCGAGCACCATGTCGCGCTGGCCCGGCCGCGCCTCGGCGCCCGGGACCGCCCGCAGGGCAGCGTCCAGCAGCCGCTCAGCTCGCCTGCGTGTCGCCATGGGAACCAGTCTCGGGCACGCCGGCCGGGACGGCCGCTGCGCACACCCCCGTGTCGCGGGCTTGACCCGGTCCACCGCCGGGGCTGCGGCCCCCGCGCGCGCCCGCGGCAACCCGACGGGGGCCGGCGTCAGCCTCTGGTCGCCGCCCCCGTCGGTCCGGTCAGCGGAGCTCCTTTTTGAGGATCTTGCCGGTCGGTCCCTTCGGCAGCTCGGCGACGATGCGCACCTCGCGCGGGTACTTGTAGGCCGCCATCCGGTCCTTGGCGAAGGCCTTGATCTCCTCCGGCGTGGCCGACGCGCCCGGCTTGAGGGCCACGATCGCGACGACCTCCTCGCCGAGCTTGTCGTCCGGCTTGCCGATGACGGCCGCCTCGGCCACCGCGGGGTGCTCGTACAGCACCTCCTCGACCTCGCGCGGGTAGACGTTGTAGCCGCCGCGGATGACCAGGTCCTTCTTGCGGTCGACGATGAAGAAGAAACCGTCCTCGTCCCGGTAGCCGAGGTCGCCGGTGTGGAACCAGCCGCCCTGGAAGGCCTCAGCCGTCGCCTCGGGCTTCTTGTAGTAGCCCTTCATGATGTTGTGACCGCGGATGAGGATCTCGCCCACGTTCTCCGCGCCGGGCGGCAGCTCCGTGAGGTCCTCGTTCGCGATCCGGACCTCGACGCCCCAGATGGGCTTGCCGATCGACTGCACCTTGCGCTGCTGGGCGTTGATGTTGAAGGTCGTCGTGCTGGCGCTCTCGGACAGGCCGTAGCCCTCGAGAATCACGCAGCCGGGGAACTTCTCCTCGAACGCGCGGATGACCTCGCCCGGAATGGCCGCACCGCCGGAGACGCCGACGCGCAACGAGGACAGGTCACGCCCGGTGAGGTCGGTGTTGAGCAGCGCGAAGTACATCGTCGGCACGCCGGAGAAGATCGTGCAGCCGTGCTTCTCGATCGCGTCGATGACCGGGTCCATCTCGAACCGCGGGACGAGCACCATGGTGCCGCCGTAGCGGACGGTCACGTTGAGCACGCTGGACAGCCCGAACACGTGGAACAGCGGCAGCACCGCGACGCCGATGTCGTCGTCCCGGAACTCGAACAGCTCGCCGGCGACCGTGCAGTTCATGTACAGCTGGAAGTGGGTGAGCTCCGCGCCCTTGGGCTTGCCGGTGGTGCCGCTGGTGTAGAGCAGCACCGCCGTGTCGTCGCTGCCGAGCGGCAGGATGTCGCGGGTGTCCTCGGCGAAGTAGAGCTCGTCGTAGTGCTTGGTGCCCTCGGGCCGCTGGTCGTTGCCGGGCATGTTGACGACGTAGGTCGTCACGCCCTCGAGCTGCGAGGCGCCCTTGAAGGCCTCCTCGGCGAACATCTCGAAGGTCACCAGGAGCTTCGCGTCGCTGTCCTCGAGGTGGTACTTCACCTCGGGCGCGCGCAGCAGCGGGTTGAGCGGCACCATCACCAGGCCGGCCTTGAGGATGCCGAAGTAGGTGAACAGGAAGTGCGGCAGGTTGGGCAGCTGCACGGCCACCTTGTCGCCGCGCTCCAGGCCCAGCCCGAGCAGGCTGGTCGCGATGCGGCCGGAGATCTCGTCCACCTGGGCGTAGGTGAACGACAGCTCGTTGACGTGGCAGAGCGGCTTGTCGGGGTGGGCCGTGGCCGACTCCCGGAGCATGGTGGCGAGGTTGAAGCTCATGGCGCCAGCGTAGTGACCAGCGCCACGGCACAACACGGGGAGCGGCCCTGACAGGCTGGCCCGGTGCCCCGTCTGCTCGTGGTCCACCACACCCCGTCACCCGCGCTGCAGGCCCTGCTGGAGGCCGTGCGGGAGGGCGCCGCTCTCGTCGGCGAGGTCGACGTCGTCTCCCGGCCGGCTCTGACCGCCTCCGCCGTGGACGTGCTGCACGCGGACGGCGTCCTGCTCGGGACGCCGGCCAACATCGGGTACATGAGCGGCGCCCTCAAGCACTTCTTCGACACCGTCTACTACCCCTGCCTGGACGCCACGGCCGGCCGCCCGTACGCGCTCTACGTCCACGGCAACGACGACACCGAAGGCGCGGTCCGGGCGGTCCAGACCATCACCCGCGGGCTGCGCTGGTCGGCCGTCGCGCCGCCCCTGCAGGTGACCGGCGCACCGGACCGGGCGGCGCTCGAGGCGGCCCGCGAGCTGGGCGGGACGCTCGCCGCCACCATCGCGTGATCTGGCGCGCCGCCCCCGCGGTGTTCGTCCTGCTCTGGAGCACCGGCTTCGTGGGCGCCAGGTACGGCCTGCCGTACGCCGAACCGTTCACCTTCCTCGCGCTGCGGCTGCTGATCGCGGCTGCCCTGCTGGGCCTGGCCGCGGTCGCGACGCGCACGACGGTCGGCCGGGGCCAGCTCGGCCGGGCCGCGGTCTCCGGCCTGCTGCTGCACGCGACCTATCTCGGCGGCGTGTTCTGGGCGATCTCGCGCGGCACGCCGGCGGGCGTGTCGGCGGTCGTGGTCAGCCTGCAGCCGGTGCTGGTCGCCGCGCTCGCGGTCTGGCTGCTCGGCGAGCGGCTCCGGCGGCGGCAGTGGCTGGGGCTGGCCCTCGGGGTCGCCGGCGTCGTGCTGGTCCTGACCCCCAGCCTGGCCGTGGGCCGCAGCGGGCTCAGCGCCGGCGGCGTGGCGGCCTGCCTGCTGGCGCTGGCCGGCGGCACCGCCGGAACGCTCTGGCACAAGCGGCACGGCGACGGCATCCCGCTGCTCTGGGGCACGACCGTGCAGTACGCCACGGCGGCTGTGGTCCTCGGCGTCCTGGCCGTCGCGACCGAGTCGCCGCGCATCGCCTGGACCGGCGACTTCGTGCTCGCCCTGGTCTGGCTGGTGGTCGTGCTGTCGATCGGCGCGGTGCTGCTCATGCTGGCCCTGCTGCGGCGCGGCAGCGCCTCGGGCGTGTCCAGCCTGCTCTACCTGGTGCCGCCCGCGACGGCGGTCGAGGCGCTGCTGCTCTTCGACGAGCGGCTGGCCCCGCTGTCCGTGCTGGGCATCGCCGTCACCGCGGTCGGCGTCGCCCTGGTCGTGCGCACGCCCTCGTCGTACGCCCTGACCACCACCGCCCACACCGGCGGCGCGGGCGCGCCCGGCTCCAGCAGGGCCACGACGACCCGGCAGCCGGACGGAGGGCGGTCCGGCCAGGGCGTGTGACCGTCGGTCAGGACGACGACGAGCTGCGGCCGTGGGCGCAGCGCGCCGGCCGCCGCCAGGCCGACCCGCAGGTCGGTGCCGCCGCCGCCCTCGAGCACCACCTGAGCGGCGGAGCGCACCCGCTGGGCCGGCCCGGTCCGGGTGTCGCAGCTCAGCACCGTCACGGCGTCGCGCCGGACCCCGCCGGCCTGCAGCGCCCCGTCGACCTCGGCCAGCGCCTGGCCGAGCAGCGCGTCGTCGACCGACGCGGAGGTGTCGATCACCACCGCGACCGAGGGCACCGGGCGGCGCAGCGACGGCAGCACCGCGCCGGGCACGGAGGCGGCCCGGCGGGACGGGCGCGCGCGGGTGTAGTCCACGTTGCCGCTGGCCCAGCCCAGCCCGCTGCGGACCGAACCGGCCAGGACCTGCCGCCAGTCGACCTTGGGGCGCAGCGCCCGCTGCGCCCATCGCTGCCAGCCGCCGGGCACCGTGCCGATCCGCGCGGCGTCGGCCACCTCGCGGGCGGTGGCGGCGCGGACCAGGTCGGCCTGAACGGGCGTGAGTCCCGGAACGTGCGCTCCCTCGTCCCACCCGCGCGCGATCCCGTCGACCCCCGAGCCGCAGTCGACCAGCCGGGCGTCGCGCTCCGGCACCGCGGCGAGGTACTCCTCGGCCAGCAGCCCGTCCGGCAGGCGCAGCAGCGCCGGCGTCACCGGGCGGCCCGGCAGCGGCAGGCCCGCCTCGATCAGGTCGTCGTTGATCTCGGCGTCACAGGCGGTGTTCCAGGCCCGCGGCCGGTCGGTGACCCCGATCCGCTCGGCCCGGGCCGCGTGGTCGCGCAGCAGGTGCCACACCTCGTGCACCAGCACCGCGCCCACCTCCGGCACCGACCAGGCGTCGACGACCGCCGGGTCGGCGTAGAGCCGGAAGGCCCGGTCGACCGCGAAGGTGCCCAGGCCCGGAGCGGCCCGCAGCTGCAGGCTGTGCAGCGCGATGGCCAGATAGGGCTGGCCGCGGGTGACCCAGACCCGGGCGGCCTGCAGCTTCTCCAGGTCGAGGGTCACCCGGTGGCCAGCAGGCCCGCCCGCGTGAGCACCGGCACGAAGTCCTTGATCTCCTTGGGCAGCGGGACGAGCACGCCGGCCTGCTCCGGCCGGTGGCTCAGCAGCGTCTGGACCGCCACCGCGCCGACGTCGGCCTTGCCCTGGGCAGCCGCCTGGGCCACGGCGCGCACGCCGGCCTGCCAGCGCTCCGGCGTCGGGTCGGACAGCACCGCCGCCACGACGGCGGCCAGCGCCGCGTAGGCCCGGTCGCCCCGCTCGGGCAGCAGGAACGTGCCCGGCGAGCGCAGCACTGCCTCCGGATCGGGCAGGTCCAGCTCCTCCAGGAAGGTGAGCAGCTGCAGGGCGGCGGCCTCGCCGACGACGCCGGCCACGACCCGGCGGCGGACCTCGGCGGGCGCCCCGGCGGCGTCGCAGACGGCCAGCAGCTGGGCGGCGAAGTCCCAGGTGCGCGGGGTGGGGAACGCCCGGCCGGCCTGCACCGGGTCGTCGGGCAGCACGGACACGTCGCCGGGCCGCACCCGCAGGTAGGACGAGACCTGCGCGCGGGCCTGGCCGACGAAGGGCGCCAGGTCGCCGGGCAGCTCGGGAACGACCGGCGACGGCCAGCTGCCGAGGAATCCGGCCGAGACCACCTCGGCGGGCAGGCGCCAGTCGAGGTGGCAGAAGCGGTTGGCCATCGGCGGCGCCAGGTCCCAGCCGTCGGCGGCGACCGACGGCGGGTTGGCCGCAGCCAGCACGACCGTGTCGGGCGGCAGGGCCAGGTCGCCGACGACCCGGTCGAAGCAGACCCGCAGCAGCGCGGCCTGCACGGCCGGCGGGGCGGTGTTGACCTCGTCGAAGAAGACGGCCGGGCGCTGCCCGCGGGCGGCCGCGTCGACCAGGCGACGGGCCCAGTCCGGCGGGGCGAGCGTGACCGAGCCCCGGTCGACGACGGGCAGGCCGGCGAAGTCGGTGGGCTCACGCACGCTGGCCAGCACCACCTCCAGGTGCAGGCCCAGGGCGGCGGCCGTCGCGGTGACGACGCTGGTCTTGCCCTCGCCGGGGCCGCCCCAGAGCACGGTCGGGACCCCGGCGGCCACGGCCACCCCGAGGGCGCCGAGCGTCACCTCGTACGGCGTCAGCACGTCACT
>JAOPWI010000197.1 GCA_025965755.1 Frankiales bacterium
TGCCGCCGGCTTCTTGAGCGCCCGCCCGGAGGCCGCGCGCGCCGGCAGCGCAGGCCGGCGACGGCCGGACCGACCGGCCTACGCGGTCCGGGCGGCGTCGGTCAGAAGTCCCCGGCAGAGCGCCGCAGCTCGGCCAGCAGCTCCAGCAGCCGCTCCGCCTGGTCCGCGGCCAGGCCGATGTCCGCGAAGGGCCCCTCGTTCAGCGCGGCCGTGGACTGCTCGGCGACCCGGCGGCCCTGGTCGGTGATGCGAGCCAGCACGGCTCTGCGGTCCTCGGGGTGCGGCACGCGGACCACCAGGCCCTGCTGCTCCAGCTTGTCGACCGCCCCGGTGACGCTGGCCGGGTGGACCTGCAGCCGGTCCCCGATCTTGCTGAGCGGCAGCTCCCCCCGGCGGGTGAAGGACAGCAGCGTCAGGACCTCGTAGCGGGCATAGCTCAGCCCGTAGGGACGCACGACCTCCTCCAGCCGTCCGAGCACGATCTGCTGCGCCCGCATGAGGCTGACGACCGCCGCCATGCCGCGATCAGGCCCGGTCCAGCCGTGCGCCACCCACTGCCGGCGCGCCTCCGCGACCAGGTCCAGCCCGGGTTCCTTCACACGCGCGCTCCCCTCGTCCTTGCGCAGGCTACGGAACCGCGCTTGCTTGGGAGCCAAAGCAATGGTTCCATACTTTCTGTCGCCCGCCTATCGACGGAGAGTGCTCCATGCCGGTCACCACCTCCCCCGCCTCGCCGTACTCCCTCACCCAGGAGCACGACGCCCTGCGCCAGTCCGTCCGCGCCTTCGCCGAGACCGTCGTCGCACCGCGCGCGGCCGAGGTGGACCGGACGGCCGTCTACCCGTGGGACGTGCACGAGCAGCTGCGCCGCAGCGACCTGCTGGCGCTGCACGTGCCCGAGCAGTACGGCGGCGCCGGCGCGGACGCGATCGCCACCGCGATCGTCATCGAGGAGCTGTCCCGGGTCGACGCCAGCACCGGCCTGGTGGTCGCGGTGAACAAGCTCGGGACGACCGGGCTGCTGCTGTCGGGCTCGGAGGAGCTCAAGGCCCGCTACCTGCCGGCGGTGGCTCGCGGCGAGACGACGTTCTCCTACGCGCTGTCCGAGCGGGAGGCCGGGTCGGACGCCGCGGCGATGCGGACTCGAGCCGTGCGCGATGGCGACAGCTGGGTGCTCGACGGCACCAAGGCGTGGATCAGCCAGGCCGGCGTGTCCACCCACTACACGGTCATGGCCGTCACCGAGCCGGGGGCCGGTTCGCGCGGCATCTCGGCCTTCGTGGTGCACGCCGACGACCCCGGCTTCAGCGTCGGGCTGCCCGAGCACAAGATGGGCATCAAGGGCTCGCCGACCTGCGAGGTCCACTTCGCGCAGTGCCGCATCCCTGCCGACCGCATGATCGGCGCGCCCGGCACCGGCTTCCGGACCGCGCTGGCGACCCTGGACCACACCCGGCTGACGATCGCCGCGCAGGCGGTCGGCATCGCCCAGGGCAGCCTGGACGCGGCCGTCGCCTACACCAAGACCCGGCACCAGTTCGGCCAGCCGGTCGCGGACTTCCAGGGCGTGCAGTTCATGCTCGCCGACATGGCGATGCGCACCGAGGCGGCCCGGCAGCTCGTCTACTCGGCGGCTGCCAAGGCCGACGCCGGGGCGCCGGACCTCACCTTCGCCTCCGCCGCGGCCAAGTGCTTCGCCTCCGACACCGCGATGCAGGCCGCCGTCGACGCGGTCCAGCTGTTCGGCGGCGCCGGCTACACCAACGACTTCCCGGTCGAGCGCTTCATGCGCGACGCCAAGATCACCCAGATCTACGAGGGCACCAACCAGATCCAGCGTGTCGTGATGGCCCGCGCCCTGCTCCGCTGACCGTGACACCCGAGGACGGACACATGACCACTCCCAGCCCCATCCCTGTCGGCGTCGTGGGCTGCGGGCTCATGGGCTCCGGCATCGCCGAGGTTCTCGCCCGTGCCGGACGCACCGTTCTGGTCACCGAGACCGACGAGGCGGCCGCCCAGGCCGGCCACGCCCGCATCGCGTCGTCGCTGGCCCGCGCGGTCCGCAGCGGCAAGCTGACCGAGGAGGCGCGCGAGGAGGTGCTGGGCCGCATCTCGGTCGACACCGACCTGGAAGCGCTCGCCGACGCCGACCTGGTGATCGAGGCCGCCAGCGAGGACGAGGGCATCAAGACCGCCCTGTTCCGCCGGCTGGATGCGGTGCTGCAGCGCGACGACGCCATCCTGGCGTCCAACACCTCGTCCATCCCGATCATGAAGCTCGGGACCGCGACCCGGCGCCCGGAGCAGGTCATCGGCCTGCACTTCTTCAACCCGGTCCCGGTGCTGCCGCTGGTCGAGGTGGTCCCGTCCCTGCTCACCAGCGACCTGACCGTCAAGCGGGTCCAGCACCTGGCTGAGCAGGAGCTCGGCAAGGTCATCATCCGCTCCCAGGACCGCGCCGGCTTCATCGTGAACGCGCTGCTCGTGCCCTACCTGCTGTCGGCCGTGCGGATGATGGAGTCGGGCTTCGCCTCGGCCTCCGACATCGACGCCGGCATGGTGCGCGGGTGCGCCCACCCCATGGGACCGCTGCAGCTGTCCGACCTGATCGGCCTGGACACCGTCAAGGCCATCGCCGAGTCGCTCTACGACGAGTTCAAGGAGCCGCTGTACTCGCCGCCGCCCATGCTGCTGCGGATGGTCGACGCCGGCCTGCTCGGCCGCAAGAGCGGGCGCGGCTTCTACGAGTACGCCCGCTGACGGCTTGGCACTGCTGCCGCCGGCAGTGGATGATCGCCGCTCATCGCAGGAGCCCCCGCCTGCTCGCCAGTCCGCTCGATCGTCCTGTCTGCACACCTGCCTGGAGCCTGTCGTGACGTTGCACGTGCCCGCACACCCCGTCCGGTTCGTGACTGCCGCCAGCCTGTTCGACGGTCACGACGCTGCGATCAACATCATGCGCAGGGTGCTGCAGGCGCAGGGGGCCGAAGTCGTGCACCTGGGGCACGACCGCAGCGTCGAGGAGGTCGTGACGGCGGCCATCCAGGAGGACGTGCAGGGCATCGCCGTCTCCTCCTACCAGGGCGGGCACGTCGAGTACTTCACCTACCTGGTGGAGCGGCTGCGCGAGGCCGGCGCCGGGCACGTGAAGGTCTTCGGCGGGGGCGGCGGCGTGATCGTGGCCGAGGAGATCGCCCTGCTGGCGGAGCGCGGCGTCACCATCTTCGCGCCTGAGGACGGCCAGCGGCTGGGTCTGCCTGGCATGATCAACACGTTGATCGCGGCCTGCGACGTCGACCTGGCCGCCGAGCCGCCCAGCCTGGACGCCGTCCTGTCCGGCGACCACACCGCCCTGGCCCGCGCCCTGACGGTGCTGGAGACCGGCCGCTCGCCGCAGCTCGCCGCCGCGCTGCACGAGGCGGCGCCGGACGTTCCCGTTCTGGGCATCACCGGCACGGGTGGCTCGGGCAAGTCCTCGCTCACGGACGAGCTGCTGCGCCGGCTGCGCCTGGACCAGCAGGACAAGCTGCGGGTCGCCGTGATCGCGGTCGACCCGACCCGCCGCCGTGGAGGCGGCGCGCTGCTCGGGGACCGCATCCGCATGAACTCCCTGGCCGGCACGCAGGTCTTCTTCCGCTCCATGGCCACCCGCACGTCGGCGTCCGCCGTGCCGGAGCACCTCGACGACGCCATCGCCGCCTGCAAGGCCGCCGGCTTCGACCTGGTCGTGGTCGAGACGCCGGGCATCGGCCAGGGCGACGCGAGCATCACCGCGCACTGCGACGTCTCCCTCTACGTCATGACGGCCGAGTACGGCGCCGCGTCCCAGCTCGAGAAGATCGACATGCTGGACGCCGCCGACGTGGTCGCCGTCAACAAGTACGAGCGGCGGGGGGCCGAGGACGCCCGTCGCGACGTGGCCCGGCAGCTGGTGCGCAACCGCGAGGCGTTCGGCGTCCGCTGGGAGGACATGCCGGTGTTCGGCACCAGCGCCGCCCGGTTCGCCGACGACGGCGTCACCGCGGTCTACCAGCACCTGCGCGGCCTGCTCGTCGACAAGGGCCTGCCCGCCGGCACCGGCGTGCTGGACCGGGTGGACACCAAGACCTCGACCGGGCTGACCAGCGTCCTGCCGTCCTCCCGCGAGCGCTACCTGTCCGACATCACCGCGACCGTCCGGGCCTATCACGCGACGACGGCCGAGCAGGCGGAGCTGGCCGCCCGGCGGCAGCATCTGGCGTTCGCCCGCGGCCTGGTCGCGGACCCGGCCGAGCTGGACGGGCTGCTCGCGCAGACGCCGCTGGACCCCGCCGTCGAGGAGCTGCTGCAGGACTGGCCCGCCAAGGTCGCGACGTACTCCGGCGACGAGCTGGTGTACACCGTCCGCGGCCGGGAGATTCACACCGCCCTGAAGCGCATGACGCTGTCGGGCAGCGCGGTCTCGCGGGTCTCGCTTCCGCGGCTGACCGGGCACGGCGACCTGGTGCGCTTCCTGCGCAGCGAGAACCTGCCCGGCGAGTTCCCCTTCACCGCAGGCGTGTTCCCGTTCAAGCGGGAGGGCGAGGCGCCGGCGCGGATGTTCGCCGGCGAGGGCGACGCCTTCCGGACCAACCGGCGCTTCAAGGTGCTGTCGGGCGACAGCCCGGCGACCCGGCTGTCGACGGCGTTCGACTCCGTCACGCTGTACGGCCGCGACCCTGACCGGCGGCCGGACATCTACGGCAAGGTCGGCACGTCCGGCGTCTCGATCGCCACGCTCGACGACATGAAGGTGCTCTACGGCGGCTTCGACCTGTGCTCGCCGACGACCTCGGTGTCGATGACCATCAACGGCCCGGCTCCGGCGATTCTGGCCATGTTCCTCAACACGGCGATCGATCAGCGGTTCGACCGCTTCCGCGAGGAGGAGGGTCGCGAGCCCGACGCCGCGGAGGCCGACGAGCTGCGCGCCTGGGTGCTGTCGAACGTCCGCGGCACGGTGCAGGCCGACATCCTCAAGGAGGACCAGGGCCAGAACACCTGCATCTTCTCGACCGAGTTCGCCCTGCGAGCGATGGCCGACATTCAGCAGTGGTTCGTCGACCACGCGGTGCGCAACTTCTATTCCGTGAGCATCTCCGGCTATCACATCGCCGAGGCCGGTGCGAACCCCATCAGTCAGCTGGCGTTCACCCTGGCAAACGGCTTCACCTACGTCGAGGCGTACCTGCAGCGCGGCATGGCCATCGACGACTTCGCGCCCAACCTGTCGTTCTTCTTCTCCAACGGCATGGACGCGGAGTACACCGTCCTGGGCCGCGTCGCCCGGCGCATCTGGGCCATCGCCATGCGCGACCGTTACGGCGCGGCGGAGCGGTCGCAGAAGCTGAAGTACCACGTGCAGACGTCCGGCCGGTCGCTGCACGCGCAGGAGATGGACTTCAACGACATCCGCACGACGCTGCAGGCGCTGTGCGCGCTCTACGACAACGCCAACAGCCTGCACACCAACGCCTACGACGAGGCGGTCACGACGCCGACGCAGGAATCGGTGCGCCGGGCCCTCGCCATTCAGATGATCATCGACCAGGAGTGGGGGCTGTCCTCGAACGAGAACCCGCTGCAGGGCTCGTTCATCGTCGAGGAGCTCACCGACCTCGTCGAGGCGGCGGTGCTCGAGGAGTTCGACCGCATCTCCGATCGCGGCGGCGTGCTCGGCGCGATGGAGACGGGCTACCAGCGCGGACGCATCCAGGACGAGTCGATGCTCTACGAGCACAAGAAGCACGACGGGTCGCTGCCGATCATCGGTGTCAACACCTTCCGCGCACCGCAGTCCGACGCGCAGCCGCCGACGGTCGAGCTGGCCCGGGCGACCGAGGCGGAGAAGCAGTCGCAGCTCGACCGGCTCGCGGCGTTCCACGAGGCACACCGCGATGAGGCGCCGGCTGCCCTGGCCGCACTCCAGGCCGCGGCTGCCAGCGGGGGCAACGTCTTCGACGCGCTCATGACCGCCGTCCGGTCCTGCTCGCTCGGGCAGATCAGCGATGCGTTCTTCGAGGTCGGTGGCCAGTACCGGCGCAACGTGTAGCTCCAGCTCCACGGTCTGGGGGCCGGGGTGCGACCGACTGCTCCGGTCTGCGCACCCCCGGCCCCCAGGACCACTGACGTGAGTGCGGCAGGAAGCCCCCCGTCGGCTGAGAGTGACGACGGAGCCATCGAACGAGAGTTGGCCGTTCGGCCCCTTGACCGACACGGTGGCGCCCCACCGCGGGCCGCGAGAACCTCCGGTCAAGGCGGCGCGGAGCCCTACGCAAGCTCGGCTTGCCAGGTACTCAGGCAGCGGCGAGGTTCTTCATCGTCGTCACGACAGCCTTCTCCAGGGTTTCGACATCAGCGGCACCGAGGCCCCCTGCGGCGAGGAAGGCCAGCGTCCGGCCGGTGCGTACGACCGCCATGTCGAGCACGACCGTGAAGTCAGCCGTCTTACCGGTGATGGCGTATGCCAAAGTCTCGTCCCCGTACTTCGGAAAACTCAAGGCCGCGATCGTGAAGCTGGTGACCGATCCGTCGTCGTCGGTCGTCTTGAAGGACGGGCAGTCGTCGAAGACGTCGGCCACCTTGTCGAGCGCCTTCTTGAGCCTTGCCTCGTCGTCGAAAGACGCCAACGACTGCTGGAGGACCGATCCCAGCCCTGGTCCCTCGAAGTTCGCCTCGGCCTTGACGTCGGCATCCTCGTTCGCCTCGTCGAGCTCCTCGAAGCGTTTGTCGCAGCCAGCGTCGCCACTAGACGTGTTGTCCTCGTCCGTTTCATCGTCATCGGGCGCCGTGGCCTTGTAGCCGGTCGGTAGGTCACCGACAGTCAGCAGCGCTGCCTTGAGCTGGGCTTCGGTCAGGCTGCCCTTGGCGCCGGAACCAGCCTGCCGGCGAGGCTCGGCGCTCGCCGGCGACGCCTCACTCCCGCTGGCGGTCCGGGCGCGTTCACCGCTGCCGTCACCGCCGCACGCGGGTAGCGCTAGGCAAAAACTTAGTGCCGCGACGAGTCCCCGGGCCCTCATGCTGCCGCTCCTCTGGCGCACCGCGTTTGGCCCATCACCGCTGCAACACAAACGACGCGCAGTCGTTCACGCTGACGGAGTAGTCCGATGCGCGGACGTTCATGACGGCGGGGCCGTCACTCAAGTTGTTGGCGAGGATGTCACCGTCCTTGGCGCTGCGTTCCCAGTAGCAGCCCTCCCCGCCGGCGCTCTTGTAGGTGCCGGGCTTGATGTCCTCCCCCACCAGGTACGTCCCGTCGCCCTCGATGGTGTTGGCGGCCACCTCCTGCTCCGCGAGACCTACGGCCTTCTCCCGCTCAAGCACGGCCGCCTGGGCCTCGTTCACTCTG
>JAOPWI010000278.1 GCA_025965755.1 Frankiales bacterium
CGGTGACGCGCAGCCGGCCGTCGGCGCCGAGCAGCAGGTTGCCCGGGGTCACCCGGCCGTGGGTGAGGCCGCCGGCGTGCACGGCGGTCAGCGCCTCCGCCGCCTGCTCGACCAGGCCGACCGCCTCGGCCGGCGGGAACGGGCCGTCGGCCAGCAGGGCCTCGGCCAGCGACCGGCCGTCGACCCACTCGCTGATGACGTACGCCGCGACGACCCGCGGAACGCCGCCCCGGCCACGGCCGGGGCGCTCCTCGAGCGCGGCGTCGTAGGTGCGGGCCAGGCCGGGGGCGAGCACCGGGCCGGTGCGGGCGGCGGCCTCCAGGAACGGCTTGGCCTGGCCGGTGCGGCTGCGGGCCGGCAGCACGGTGACGGCGACGCGGCGGGCGAGCACCTGGTCGGTGGCCCGCCAGAGCACCGCGGGACCGCCGGCCGTGCTCGGCACGGGCTCGAGCAGCCGGTAGCGGCCGGCCAGCAGCTCGCCGGCCGCGACCGGCGACGGGCGGCGGGTCCCGTCGTGCCCGTCGGCCTTGCGCAGGTTGACCGGGGCCGGAGCCGGGGCGGCGGGCGAGCCGCCTCCGAGCGTGGTCACGGATCCTCCTGCCTCGCCCGAGGGACACGCGTCGGCCCGGCGGGCGCCCAGTCTAAGGGCGCCCTGCCGGGCCGGTCCCCGCCGCTAGGGTCGGCCGACCACGTAGTTCGAGGTGTAGATCTTCTGCAGCTTGACGACGTCGCCGGACTTGGGGGCGACCCAGAACTTGCCGCTGCCGGCGTAGATGCCGACGTGGCCGATGCGGCCCGAGGAGTTGCGGGTGAAGATCAGGTCACCGGCCCGCTTGGCGCTCTTGGCGACCTTGCGGCTGACCTTGTACTGCTGCGTGCTGCTGTGCGGCAGCGTGCGGCCGAAGCGGCTGTAGACGTACTTGGTGAAGCCGCTGCAGTCGAAGCGCGAGGGGCCGGCGGCGCCGTACCGGTAGGGCTTGCCCTTGTGCGCGGAGGCCTCGGCCACGACGCGGGAGCCATGAGTGGCCGCGTCGGCGGGAGCGGCGGCGCCGCTGACCAGCAGCGTGGCGAACAGGGCCACCAGCAGGGCGAGCAGGGCGGTCGTGCGGGCGAGCGAGATCGGGCGTGCAGGCATGCGGAGCGTGTTCCTTCCCGTACGCCTGCGAGGTGAGCTGTCGGGTTCGGGCTGGAAGGCGCCCGGCCGCGGTGTGCACCGCGACTTCACCCCGAGGACGGCCGCGACAGCGGCCGACCGTGGAGACCTGGGTCCCCCGCTCCTGCCCCTGGAGTCGTCGGTACGGAGCGCCCGGGTGGTCGGGGGGCAGGACTCGGCGTTCCGACCAGGCGCAGGTGTGGGAGACCTCGTCCGGGGGTAACCCGGTCCGACGTCGTCAGGGACCCTAACCCGGGTGCGCCGTCCTCCTCGCCCGATCTGGCCGTCTTGTGAGGGTCGTCTCCCCGGTCAGCGGCGCAGCCGGGCGGCGATCGGCGCGACCGCCTCGGCCACCTCGGGGACCCGCAGGCGCTGCACCAGCAGCAGGTAGGCGCCGGCCAGCAGCGGCCCCGCGAGCAGCAGGGTGACCAGCCCGGCGAGCGGTCCGTCACCCAGAACCGCGCCCACGCCGAGCACCACGAGCAGCGTCGGCACGGCCGCGACCAGGGCCGCGGCCAGGCAGCGGACCGCCGTGCGCAGGACCGTTCCGTCGCCGGTCGTGCCGGTGCGCCGGGCCAGCACCCGGCGCACGACCAGCAGGCCGGCGAGAAAGGACACCGCGTGCCCGGCGGCCAGCCCGACCACGCGGACGTCGTCCGGCAGCAGCAGGTAGAGCGTGACGTCGACGACGACGAGCACGGCGTTGACGGCGAGATTGACCAGCGTGGGCGTACGGGTGTCGGCCATCGCGTAAAAGGCGCGCAGCTGCAGCTGGTAGGCGCTGAACGGGACCAGCCCGACGGCGAAGACCGCGAGCAGCAGGCCGATGAAGCGGGCCTCGTCGACGGCGACCTCTCCGTGGCCGAACACGACGGTGCTCAGGGCCCGGCCGAGGACGACGTAGCCGACCGCCGCCGGCACCATGATCGCCACGGTGAGCCGGAGCCCGCGGTCCAGCGTCGCCCGCAGGTCGCCGGTGCGCCCGTCGGCTGCCGCCGCGCTCATGCCCGGGAGCAGCGCGGTGATGAGGCTGACCGCGACCACGGCGTGCGGGAGCTGCCACAGCACGAACGCCTTGACGTAGGACGCGTAGCCGCGGCCCGCGTCGACCAGCTCCTGGTCGGTCGCCAGGCGGACGACGACGAGGTAGGCCAGCTGATTGGCGACGACGTAGAGCAGCGTCCAGCGGGCGAGCCGGCCGATCTGGCCGAGCCCGGCCTGGCGCAGGTCCCAGCGCGGCCGCAGCGAGAACCCGGCGGCCCGCAGCGAGGGCAGCAGGGCCAGCGTCTGGGCGACGATGCCCAGCGTGGTGCCGACGCCCAGCACGAGCACCTGGGTGTCGGTGATCGAGCCGGAGGTCAGCTGCCCCGGGCCCGGGATCAGCAGGAACAGCAGGCAGGTCGCGATGACGACCACGTTGTTGAGCACCGGCGCCCACATCGGGACGGCGAAGCGCCCCCGCGTGTTGAGCACCGCGCCGAGCACCGCCCCCGCGCCGTAGAAGAGCACCTGCGGCAGGAAGAACCGGGCGAACACGATGGCCAGCTCACGCTGGTCACGCGAGAGCCGGCCGGCGTAGAGGTCCACGAGCAGGGGCGCGGCGACGACGAGCAGCAGCGCGGCGCCGCCCAGCACCACGACGACCAGGGTCAGCAGCCGCTGCGCGTACGCGTCGCCGCCGTCGCCGTCCTCCTTGGCCGCCCGCACCAGCAGCGGCACCACGATGCTGGTGAGGATGCCGCCGAGCAGCAGCTCGTAGATGATGTTGGGCGTGGTGTTGGCGACGTCGTAGGCGGTGCCGACTCCGGTGACCCCGAGCACCGTGGCCAGCGCGGCCGTGCGCAGGAAGCCGGTCGCGCGCGAGGCCACCGTGCCGACGGCCATCCCGCCGGCGCGGCTCGCCAGGCTGGTCACGTGAGCTTCTCCGCGCGGGTGCGCGGCAGCTCCCCGCGCAGCGCCCGGCGCAGCAGGCGTACGCCCACCGCGACGAGCAGCACCGCGGCGGCGACCCCGGTGACGGCGAGCGCGACCGCGCCGTAGCGGGTGGAGCGCAGCACGAAGCGGGACGGCTCCCCGAACGGCTCCCCGTCGCGGTCGAGCAGCTGGGCCTCGACCGGGAAGCGGCCACTGGTGCGCGGCTCCACCCGCATGCTGACCTGCACGCTGGTGCGCGGCGGCACGATCTGCGGCTCGGAGTCGCTGGTCGACAGCCGGGCCTGGTTGAGCGACTGCAGCCGCACCCGGACCGTGACCGGCTGGTCGAACTGGTTCTCCAGCGTGACGTTGAGGGCCCCGCTGCTGCTGGTCAGCGTGACCTGGGGCGTGGTGAGCGCGCGGACCCGGCCGGTGAGGTCGGCGACGTCGTCACCGAGCAGGCGGGTGAGAAAGCGGCCGCGGGCGCGCCGCTCCGGCTGGCGCCAGGCGCTGGACTCGGCCCGAAACGCCCCGGTCAGCAGCCGGCGCCGGGTGTCGGCCGCCTCGTCGCTCGCGCGCAGCACCGCGAGCGTCAGCTGGTCGATCCGGTCGCGGGTGCGGCTGAGCTGGTCGAGCTGGGTGGTCGCCAGCCCCTGCGCGTTCTCGGGGGGAAGCGGCGCGCCGCGCGGCTCGGACACCGGGGCGGCGGCG
>JAOPWI010000331.1 GCA_025965755.1 Frankiales bacterium
GGCGGCTGCCGCCGGCGGCAACGGCGTGGCCCGCAGCGGCGTCCGGTGCGGCCCCGGCGTCGCACAGGTCACCTTCACGACGTACGCGCCGCCGTGCGTGCCGGCCTTTCGGGGCAGCAACGGTGGCGCGACGGCTCCCGGCGTCACCGCGAGGCAGGTCACGCTGTCCTACCGCGTGACGTCCTCCGCGCAGGATGCGGCGATCAGCGCGGCGACCGGCGACGCGGCTCCGCCGCGCGACGTCGACTACATCAAGGACCTGCAGACCTACATCTCCTACTTCAACACGCAGTTCGAGACGTACGGGCGCGAGGTTGTCCTGAAGCCCTACGACGGTCGGGGCGACTACATCGGCGAGCACCAGGGACAGGGCATCGACCGGGCGCAGGCCGACGCGGCCACCACGCGCAGCATCGGGGCGTTCGGCGACGTGACGTTCCAGCTGCGCGGCTCCAAGCCGTACTGGACGGCGCTGGCGCAGCAGAAGGTCGTCGCCTGGGGGCCGCTCGGGTTTCCCGACTCCTACTACCGCAGGTACGCGCCGTACTGGTGGTCCGCGACGCCCTCGGGCTCCGACGTCGCGGGTTTCTTCGGCAACATCACGTGCCGGCGGCTGACCGGGCTCAAGGCGGTGTTCGCGCCGGACCCGGCGCTCGCCGCCCAGGACCGCAGGTTCGGTTTCGTGCACCCCGACAACCCGGAGTACGTCGAGGTGGCCAAGGAGGTTCAGCGGATCCTCGCCGGCTGCGGCGCCAGAATCGCCCGCACGGCGACCTACGCCATCAACGTCACCCAGTTCCAGTCGCAGGCCACCAGCATCGTGACGCAGATGCGCGCGGCCGGCGTCACCACGCTGCTCTGCTACTGCGACCCGGTCGTCCCGATCTTTCTGGGCAACGCCGCGCAGAGCCAGGACTACGAGCCGGAGTGGCTGCAGCCCTACTGGGGCGACGCGCAGGCGCGTCAGGTCAACAGCGGCAACTGGCAGGGCGTCATGTCGGCCGCGCCGCCGTGGCCGGTCCCGGCGAAGAACGAGGCCTACCAGGTCTTTGTGCGCGCCAGCGGTGGCCGGGAACCGGCCGAGAAGTACTACGCCGCCGCCTACGCCAGCGCGCTGCAGGTCTTCACCGGCATTCAGGCCGCCGGACCGGTGCTCACGCCGTCGGCACTGCATCGCGGCTACGGGCAGCTCCCCGACGCCAGGGGATTCAACGGCCTGTTCCGCTACCGCGGCGCAGCGCACCGCTACGCGCCCGTCGCGGAGGCGCCGATCGGTTTCTACGACCCGAAGCACCCGAGCGGCTTCGACGGCAAGCCCGGCGGCTACCGCGCCTGTGACAGCGGGACGTTCTTCTCCTTCACCGACCAGGGCGCCTGGGGTGCCCGGCGCCAGCCGTCCTGCCCCGGCTTCTGAGGCCGGACCGTGTCCCCGTCACCGGCTCAGCTGAAGGGCGTCGGCCGATGAGCGCGCTCCCGAGCGCCGCGCGCCGCATGCTGATCGTTCCCGCGGTGCTGGTCGCGTGGCTGCTGCTGCGCACGGCCGCGCCCAACGGGCTGCCGCTCGGCGTGCTGCTGCTCGGCGCGGTGCTCGGCTCGTTGACGGCCCTCACCGCGATGGGCCTGATCCTCATCTACCGGGCCAGCCGCGTCGTCAACTTCGCCCAGGCGGAGTTCGGCGGGCTGGCCACGACGGTCGCGGTCGTGCTCAGCACCGGCAGCGGGCTGCCGCTCTGGCTCAGCATGCTGCTCGGCCTGCTGGCCGCTCTGGCCACCGGCTACCTCACGCACGAGCTGGCGGTGCGCCGGCTGTTCACGTCGCCGCGGCTCCTCCTCACCGTCGCGACCATCGGCATCGCGCAGATCGTCGCGGCCGGCCAGATCTTCCTGCCGAAGCTCTACGGCCAGCTCGACTCGGCGCAGACGTTCCACCTGGACCTGCCGGTGAGCTTTCGCGTGGGCCCGATCCTGTTCAGCGCCGACCACGTCGCGGTGCTCGTGGTGGTGCCGCTGCTGCTGATCGGCCTCGCGCTGTTCCTCACCCGCAGCGACACCGGCATCGCGGTGCGCGCGGCGGCCGAGGCTCCCGAGCGGGCCCTGCTGCTGGGCATCCCGGTGCGCCGGCTGTCGCTGCTCGCCTGGATGCTTGCCGCCGGGCTCTCGGGTGTGGGCTCGCTGCTCGCCGCCCCCGTACTCGGCCCGCAACTCGGCATCCCCGGCGGACCCATCGCCCTGCTCGCGCCGCTCGCCGCCGCCGTCATCGCGCGCATGGACCACCTGCCGGTGGCGTTCGCCGCCGGTGTCAGCATCGGCGTCGGGCAGCAGGCCGTCTACTGGAACTATCCGCAGTCCTCGCTGGTCGACGTCGTGCTGTTCCTCGTCGTGCTCGGCGCCCTGCTGCTCCAGCGCCGCCGGCCGTCGCGGCAGGACGAGGGCGCGCTCGGCGACTCCGTCGCGGTGCGCGAGGTGCGGCCCGTTCCGCGGGCGCTGCGCGATCTGCCGCAGGTGCGCCGCGTGCGCGCGGGCGGCCTGGTCGTGCTGGTCGCCGTCGTGCTCGGCCTCCCCCTGCTGCTGTCCGACCCGCTACGCGGGCTGTACGCCTACACCGCTCTCTACTGCGTCATCGCGGTATCCCTGGTCGTCGTCACCGGTTGGTCCGGGCAGATCAGCCTGGGCCACTTCGCCTTCGTCGGGGTCGGTGCGGCGACCGCTGCGGCGCTGCTGGTGCACGCCCGGGCAGACCTGTTCCTGGCGCTGCTCGCCGCCGCGGTCGTGGGCGGCGTCGCTGCGGTCCTGGTCGGCTTGCCGGCCCTGCGCATTCGCGGGCTGTTCCTCGCGGTCACGACCCTGGCCTTCGGCGCGCCCGTGTCCACCTGGCTGCTGAACTCCGCGTACTTCCCGGCGCTGACGCCGTCGACGCTGACCCGCCCGACGTTGCTCGGCCGCTTCCCGCTCGACGACAGCCTGACGTTCGCCTATCTCTGCGTGCTCGCCGCGGTCGTCGCGGTCGCGATGGCGCGCAACCTGCGGCAGGGACGCACCGGCCGCACGGTCGTCGCGGTGCGCGACAACGAGCGGGCCGCCGCGGCGTTCGGGATCGAGCCGGTGCGGGCCAAGCTCACCGCGTTCGCGTTCTCCGGTGCGCTGGCCGGCTTCGCCGGCGGTCTGTACGTCATCGCGCTGCGCGGCATCCCGTTCGCGGGCTTCGACCCGGTGCAGAGCCTGGTCGTCTTCACCATGGTCGTCATCGGCGGCGCCGCGTCGCTGCCCGGCGCCCTGCTCGGCGCGGTGTACGTGCAGGGCGTGCAGTACTTCCTCACCGGGGCGGCGCAGCTGCTCGCCACGGGGGTCGGGCTGCTGCTCCTGCTGCTGTTCGTGCCCGGCGGCCTGGGGCAGGTGGTCTTCGCGCTGCGCGACCGCTGGCTCGCGTCCCTGGCCCGCCGCACCGGGCTCTCGGTGCCCTCCCTGCTCGAGACCGCCGACCTGCCGCCGGTGGCGGACCGGCTCGACGTCGGTGAGGGGCTGTTGGTGGTCGAGCAGGTGGAGGCGGCGTACGGCCGCAATCCGGTGCTGTTCGGCGTGGATCTCGCGGTCAGGGAGGGCGGCATCACCGCCCTGCTCGGGACCAACGGTGCCGGAAAGTCATCGGTGCTCAAGGTCGTCTGCGGCGTGCTCCCGGCGCAGGCCGGACGCGTCATCTTCGACGGCCGGGACATCACCTCGCTGGACCCGGTCGAGCGGCTGCGGGCCGGCATCGTCCTGGTGCCCGGCGGTCGGGGCGTCTTTGCGTCGCTGACCGTGCGCGACAACCTGCGGCTGGCCGGCTGGCTGCAGCGGCGCGACCCGGCGGCGGTCGGCGAGGCGACGGCGCGCGCCCTGGAGCTGTTCCCCGTGCTCGCCGAGCGGCTGGAGGTGCCGGCAGGTGAGCTGTCCGGCGGGCAGCAGCAGATGCTCGCGATCGCCCAGGCACTGCTGTGCCGGCCACGGCTGCTGATGATCGACGAGCTGTCACTCGGGCTGGCGCCTGCGGTGGTGGCGGAGATTCTCGCCGTCGTCCGGGGCATCAACGCGGCGGGCACCACCGTGCTGGTGGTCGAGCAGTCGATCGATCTGGCGACCAGCATTGCCGTGGATGCGGTGTTCCTGGAGAAGGGGCAGGCCCGGTTCGCCGGCCCGAGCCGCGAGCTGGTGGAGCGCGACGACATCGTCCGCGCCGTCTTCCTGACCGGGGGCAGGGCGGCCGATCCCCGCCAGCGCGAGCCGGTGCCCGACCGCCAGGTCCGGCTCGAGGTGCGCGGACTGCAGCGCGCGTTCGGCGGGGTCCGCGCCCTGGACGACGTGTCGCTGTCGGTCTCGGACGGCGAGATCCTGGGCGTCATCGGCAGCAACGGCGCCGGCAAGACGACGCTGTTCGACGCATGCTCGGGCTTCCTCGCGCTGGACGCCGGACGGGTCGTCCTCGACGGGGTCGACGTCACCGAGCTCTCGACCGCGGCCCGGTCGCGGCGCGGCCTGGGCCGCACGTTCCAGGACGCGCGGCTGTTCCCGTCGATGACGGTGTCCGAGGTGCTCGCCACCGCGCTGGACCGGCACCTCACCGTCCGGGAGCCGTTCGCCTACACGTTCCGTCTCGGTGTCGCCGTGGCCAGCGAGGCCGACGTCGCGCACACCGTCGAGGAGCTGGTGGAGCTGATGGGGCTGGGCCGCTACCGCGACGCGTTCATCGGCGACCTGTCGACCGGCACCCGGCGCATCGTCGAGCTGGCCTGCGCGGTGGCCCACCAGCCGCGGGTGCTGCTGCTCGACGAGCCGGCGGCCGGCATCGCGCAGCGCGAGGTCGAGGGGCTGCAGCAGGTGCTGCTGCAGGTGCGTGAGGACACCGGGGCGGCGCTGGCGGTCATCGAGCACGACATCCCGCTGCTGTCGGCGGTCTCGGACCGGCTGGTCTGCATGCACCTGGGGGCGGTCATCGCCGAGGGCCCGCCCGGGGACGTGCTGGCCGACCCGCTCGTCGTGTCGTCCTATCTCGGCACCGACGCGACGACGATCGAGCGGTCCCGGCGTACGGCCCGCACGTCGCCGAGGGCAGGCGCCCGGTGAACGGCCGGCGCCGGGTCCTGGCCCTGTCGGCCGCCTGCACCGTCGCGCTGCTCGGCGGCAGCGGCGCCGGCGCGACCGACCCCGTGCCGGCCGGCTCGTGGACCCAGCTGCGCCAGCAGGCGCCCGTCGGCGACACCCCCGACCTGCGGGCCGACCAGGGCGCGGACCTGGCGGTCGAGGGCGGGGTCGGCGGCGTCGTCACCTTCAGCGCGGTGCAGGCGCCGTCCGGCGCCGAAGCCGTGCGGGGGCTCACCCTGACCTTCCGCGAGCCGCCGACGGGAACGCCGGTGATCTGGGCGTGTCCGGCCCGGGGCCCGTGGCAGCCGGGCAGCCGGCAGGCCTGGCAGGACCGGCCGGACTACGACTGCGCCAGCCACAGCGCGGGCACGGTCGACGAGGACTCGGTGACCTGGGACCTGTCCGGCCTCGGGGTCGCTGCCCGCTCGATCGCGCTGGTCCCCGGCGGGGAGCAGCCGGCGGCGTTCACCGCGCTGTTCCACCCGCCGGCCGCAACGGCGTTCACCCTCGGCGCCGCCGGGCGCGACGGCGGTCCGGCCCCGGCGCCCGAGGCGCCCCCTGCGGCCGAG
>JAOPWI010000365.1 GCA_025965755.1 Frankiales bacterium
GCTCGCGCTGCTGGCCGTCCTGCTCGTCATCGCCGGCGGCAGCGTCCTGCTGGTGGGCCGCGAGCCGGTCATCCCGTCGGTGCTCGCGCAGCAGCCGGCCGCCGCGCAGCGCGCCCTGGACCGGGCCGGCTTCCGGGTCGTCACCGGACCGCCCCGCTTCGACGAGCAGGTCCCCGCGGGTCGGGTGGCCGACCAGGACCCCGATCCGGGCACCCGGCGGGCGAAGGGCACGACGGTCACGCTGACGCTGTCACGCGGCCCCGACCGGCGGCTCCTGCCGAACGTGGTGGGCATGAGCCGGGAGCAGGCGGCCAGGGCGGTCGCCGCGGTGGGGCTGCGCCTGGGAACGGTCACGCAGGCCTTCTCGGCGGAGCCGGTCGGGCAGGTGCTGCGCATGGGGGCGCCCGCGGGCACCGGGCTGCGGCCGGGCAGCCCGGTGCACGTCGTCGTCAGCAAGGGCCCGGACCTCGTCCCGCTCCCGGCGGTGACCGGTCGCAGCCGTGACCAGGCGGTCCGCGCGCTGGAGGCAGCCGGCTTCCGCGTCACGACCACCCTGGTGTTCAGCGAGACCGTGGCGGCCGGCCGGGTGTCCGGGCAGTCGCCCTCCGGGCCCACCGCACCGCGCGGCGGCCAGGTGACGCTGCGCATCAGCAAGGGCCCGGAGCTGCTGACCGTCCCCGACGTCCAGGGCCAGCCGCGCGACGACGCGGTCAGCGCGTTGCGCGCCCTCGGCCTTGCGACCGAGGTCGACTCCCTGCCGTTCGGCCCCGGCAAGGTCCGCGGCACCCGCCCCGGCGCCGGCAGCAAGGTGCGCAAGAACAGCACCGTCACGCTGTTCGTCTTCTGAGGGCGCGCCGGGCGCCGGTGTGCCGGGACGCCCGCCCTGGCAGACTCCCCGGGTGCCTCCCCGCAAGCCCTCTGCCGTGGGCTCCCACGTGCCGGTGGGCGGGGGCCTGGTCAAGGGCCTGGCGTACGCGAAGGAGATCGGCGCCGGAGCCGTGCAGGTCTTCGTGTCCAACCCCCGCGGCTGGGCGCTGTCGCCCGGCGACCCGGCCCAGGACGAGGCGTTCCGCGAGCAGTGCCTGCGCGAGAGCATCCCGGCGTTCATCCACGCGCCCTACCTCGTGAACTTCGGCTCGCCCACCGAGGCGACCCTGCGCAAGAGCGTGGAGGCCTGCCGCCACTCGCTGCGGCGGGCGGTGGCCATCGGCGCGCGCGGCGTCGTCGTGCACGCGGGCAGCGCGGTCGCCGGCGCGCACCGCGACGACGCGATGACGCAGCTGCGCGAGCACCTGCTGCCGCTGCTGGACGAGATCGGGGAGGGCGGGCCGCGGCTGCTGGTCGAGCCCACCGCGGGCGGCGGGCAGGCGCTGGCCGCCACCGTGCAGGACCTCGGGCCGTGGTTCGCCCAGCTGGACGAGCACCCGGCGCTCGGGGTGTGCCTGGACACCTGCCACGCGTTCGCCGCCGGGCACGACCTGGCCGCTCCGGGCGGGATGAAGAAGATGCTGGACGCCCTCGTCAAGACGGTCGGCCGCGGCCGGCTGGGGCTGGTCCACGCCAACGACTCCAAGGACCCCCTGGGCTCGGGCCGCGACCGGCACGAGGCGATCGGGCAGGGCCGGATCGGGCTGAACCCGTTCGCCGAGCTGTTCCGCCACCCGTCGACCCGCGGAGTTCCGCTGGTCGTCGAGACGCCCGGCGACGCGGCCAGCCACCGCCGCGACATCGAGCTGCTGTGCGCGCTCAGAGACGGGTGAGCCGGCACCCCACCACCGCTCCCCTGCTGGCCATGGTCGGCGTCACCGCGGTCTGGGGGTCGACGTTCGTGGTGGTCAAGGACGCGGTCCAGCGGATGCCGGTCACCGACTTCCTCACCTGGCGGTTCGGCCTGGCGGCGCTGGCCATGCTGATCCTGCGGCCGCGGGCGGTGCAGGCCCTGGGCCCGGCCGGACGCCGGGCCGGGCTGGCCCTGGGCGCCGCCCTCGCCGCGGGCTACCTGCTGCAGACGCTGGGCCTGCAGACGACCAGCGCGGCCGTCAGCGGCTTCATCACCGGCATGTTCGTCGTGCTGACCCCGCTCGGGGCGGCCGTGCTCCTGCGCACGCCACCGGGCCGGACCGCCTGGCTGGCCGTGCTGCTGGCGACGGTCGGGCTGGGCCTGCTGTCGCTGAGGGGCTTCGCGGTCGGCAGCGGCGAGCTCCTGACGCTCGGTTGCGCCGTGGCGTTCGCGCTGCACATCCTCGGGCTCGGACGGTTCGCGTCGGCCTCTGACGCCTACGGCCTGGCGGTCGTCCAGCTGCTCGCCGTGACCGTGCTGTGCGGGCTCGTCGCGGTCCCCGACGGCCTGGCCCTGCCCCCCGACGGCGGGGTGTGGGCGGCGCTGGCGCTGACCAGCCTGGCGGCCACCGCGCTGGCCTTCGTGGTCCAGACCTGGGCGCAGCGGCACCTGTCGCCCACCCGCACCGCGGTCGTCATGACGATGGAACCGGTGTGGGGCGCCGGCTTCGCGGTCGTCGTGGCCGGCGAGGTCTTCGGCCTGCGGGCGCTGGCCGGCGGGCTCCTCGTGCTG
>JAOPWI010000377.1 GCA_025965755.1 Frankiales bacterium
GGGCGGCGACGGGCGCCGCGGCGACCGCCAGGGCGGTCAGCGCGCCCATTCCCAGCACCTGACCCAGCACGCCGAGGCTCGCGTACGTCACGGCGGCGAAGACGGCGGCGGCCAGCGCCAGCGTCACCCCGCCGAGCACCAGCAGCAGGTCCTGCGTGGACCGGCGCGAGATCTCGCCCTGCGGCGGCGGGCCGTCGTGGGCCAGGCGGGCGAGCAGCAGGGCCCGCTCGGAGCGCAGCTGGTCACGCTCGCCGGTGAGCCAGGCCAGCCGCTGGTCGACCTGCCACAGCCGTACGGCGTCGGGCCCGGTGAGGCGCAGCCCGCAGGCGGCGCAGGCGGGCTGACCGGACAGCGGCATGGCGCAGCGCGGGCAGCCGGCGGGTGAGTGGCTCATGCCGCACAGCGTCGACCGGCACGTCCCCGCCGGCCAGAGCAGAACTACTCGGTCGCCTGCCCCCCCCCCCGGCGCGAGCTCCCCGTCGGCCTCGCGGCAGCGGTGGGCAGGCTCAGCCGGTCGACACGGCGTCGCCGCGGCGCACCGTCCCGCCGGCGCGCACCTGGGCGTACACGCCCGCGCAGGCCCAGCTGCCCAGGCCGGGGATCTCCCGGCGGGCGTGCGTGGCGACGGCCCGCAGGGTGTCGCGGTCCTGCGCGAGGTCGCCCTGGGCCAGCGTGGTCATGACGCAGCGCATCGTCAGCATGCTGACGCCGGCCCGCACCTGGTCACCCAGCGCCAGCACGCCACCGACCCAGGACTCGTCGGCGAAGCCCTCCGGCGCGTCGGCAACCAGGACGTTGGGGCGGTAGCGGCGGACGTCGAAGTGCGGGCCGGGCGCCAGCCGGGTCAGCTCGGCGAGCGTCGCGGTCGACAGCACGTGCAGCGGAGCGAGGTCGAAGAACGTCCCGGGCGGGGCGAGCATGGCCAGCTCGATGGCGCTGACCGGCTCACCGCCCTCGGCGCCGGTCGTGGTGCTGTCGATGAACTGCTGCGGGGCCAGGCCCTCGATCGCCGGCCACTGCTCCTGAAAGCGACTGCCGGACGGGGCCGGCGAGGTCAGGCGCACCTGGCGGCCGAGCACCGCCGACAGCGCCGCGTCGGTGCCCGGCTGGTCGCTGCGGCGCACCGACCCGTCGGGAAAGGTCACCGCCACGGGCGGCATCGACCCGCCCGGCACGGGCTCGTCGACCAGGCGGGCCGAGAACTCCAGCAGCGCCCCCCACTTGCGCGGGTGCTTCGCGCTGGCCACGGTGCCGTCCGCGAGGTCCACCAGCCCGTACGCCCGGTCGCCGAGCACACCGCGGTCGGACACCTGCGCCTGCTCGACCTCGTGGCCGAGCATCGACTTCACCGGGTAGCGGTACAGGGCCTGAACGCGCATGACCGGAGTGCAGCACGGAACACCAGGGCCGGCGGTCGGATTCGAACCGACGGCCTACCGATTACAAGTCGGTTGCGCTACCGGGCTGCGCCACGCCGGCCAGTTGGGGCGGGCCGAGCCTAACCGGCGTCGGCGACGGCGCGGGCCTGCAGGTGGCCTTCGAGCTTCTTCTTGATCCGTTGCAGGGCGTTGTCGATCGACTTCACGTGGCGCTGGAGCCGCTCCGCGATCTCCTGGTAGCTCTTGCCCTCGACGTAGAGCCGCAGGACCTCGGTCTCGAGGTCGGAGAGCACCTCGTCGAAGTGCATCTGCAGGGCCCGGATGCGCTCCGCGGAGATGACCAGGTCGGCCGGGTCGCTGATGGCCACGGTCGGGATGACGTCGCCGAGAACGCGGTCCCCCTCGTCGTCCCCGCCGACGGGACGCTCGAACGAGACGTAGTTGTTCAGCGGGCCGTGCTTCTGCCGGGTGGCCGTCTTGATCGCGGTGATGATCTGGCGGGTCACGCAGAGCTCGGCGAACGCGCGGAACGAGGTCTGCATCTCCGGGTTGAAGTCGCGGATCGACTTGTAGAGGCCGATCATGCCTTCCTGAACGATGTCCTCGCGGTCGGCGCCGACCAGGAAGTAGGAGCGGGCCTTCACCCGGGCGAAGGCGCGGTACTTGGTGAGCAGCTCGCACAGGGCGTTGTCGTCGCCGGTGCGGGCCAGCATGACCAGCTCGTCGTCGGCCCGGGTGTCAGACCACCGGTCCTGCACCCCGGCGCCGCGGACCTCGGTGACGAGCTCGTCGACGAGGTGCTCGGCCTGCTCGATCTCCGCGTCCAGGGCCGCGGTGCTCAGCTCGGCCTCGACCTCCGCGGCGATCTGGGCCGCGGCCACCTCGTCGGGGTCCGCGATCTCGACCAGCTCGACGAGGGCGACCACCTCCTCGTGCTCGAGCGGGGCGGAGACGGGCACGACCTGCTCCCGGGCGGCCGGCACGCGCGAGGCAGGCGCCTTGGACGAGGCGCTGCGGTCGCGCACGAGTCGCACGTCTCACCCCTTCGTCGTCCGCAGAGGCCGTCAGCGGAGGAACCTGGCAGAAATCTACGTGTCGCGGTCAGGCCCCGTGCACGCTTTGGACAACTCAACGAGCGGCCCGCGGTCCGGTGATGCGGGCAGGTCCTTTCTACCGCCTGGTGAGGTGGAACACACCGGTCACCCGGCCTGGCGACGCCTCCGGGCGACCTCGGCGAGCGTCACGGCGGCGGCGATGCCGGCGTTGAGCGACTCGGTCCGGCCGATCATCGGAATCGAGACGGTGAGGTCGCAGGTGGCCTGCACGAGGCGGCCGAGCCCGTCGCCCTCGCTGCCCACCACGACGACCAGCGGGCTGGTCGCGACCTCGAGGTCGTCCAG
>JAOPWI010000383.1 GCA_025965755.1 Frankiales bacterium
GGCCGCCCGGGGCGCCGACACGGCCTCGCCCGTCGTCGACCGGGCCGGGCGCGAGCCGAACAGGTCGGACCGCACGGTGCGGAAGGCGGCGATGACGAACAGCCAGAGCAGGAGCAACAGGCCGTACTTGACGACGGCCACGACCAGAGCGGAACCCACTACTCGTCCTGTCGGTAGATCAGCGCGGTGGTGCCCAGCTCGATGCGGTCCCCGTCGGAGAGCATCGCGTTCGAGACCCGGGAGCCGTTGACGAGGGTGCCGTTGGTCGACTGCAGGTCGACCAGGCGGACGCCGCCGTCCTGCAGGTGCAGCTCGGCGTGCAGACGGGAGACGCCGGTGTCGACGACCCGGACGTCGGCCTCGGCTCCGCGGCCGACGACCGTCACCGGCTGGGTCAGCGGGAACGAGCGCTCCTGGGCGGTGCTCCCGCCGGCGAGCAGGACGAGCCGGGGCCGCCCGGGCGCGGTCTGGGTGCCCTGCGGGGGCACCCGCCCGCGCACCTTGTCCTGCGCGCTCACGCTGCTGCGGACGCGAAAGACGCCGGTGCCGAGGTCGTCGACCTGCTCGAGGGCGACGTGGATCGGGCCGACAAAGGACCAGCCCTGCTCCGCGGCGTGGTCGCGCAACAGGGCGGCCAGCTCGCTGCGCAGCGCGGCGTCATACGAGCCGAGGCGTTCGGCGTCGGTGGCACCGAGCTCGACGACGTAGTCGTTGGGAACGAGGACCCGGCCGTGGCCGACGATGGCCTTCTTGTCCTGGGCCTCCCGCTGCAGGGCAGCGGCGATCTCGACCGGTTGCACCACGCCGCCGAACACCTTGGCGAACGTCCCCTCGACGAGGCCCTCGAGTCGTCGTTCGAAGCGCTGCAGCACACCCACGCCAGCCCCCTTCCCCTCGAGAGCTGATCGTATCCGCGGGACCCGGGTGAGCGATCACCGAGCGTGACCGGCTCTGCGTGCTAGCCTCGCCCCGCCATCCAGGCAAGTACTCGGGCGAGTGGCGGAATGGCAGACGCGCACGGTTCAGGTCCGTGTGTCCGAAAGGACGTGGGGGTTCAACTCCCCCCTCGCCCACCAGCGTGAGAACGCGAATGTGCAGGTCAGGGCCCGTTGGGGCCCTGACGGCTGTGAGGGTCGGTCGGTGAGCGTTCCGGTTCCCGCGTACGGCGGTGGCAGCCTCAGCGACCTCATGCCGTCGGTGCTGTCCGCGCTGGGCGTTGCCGGTGCGCCGCCCGCCCTGGAGCTGCCGGCGATGACGCGGTGCGTCGTCCTGCTGGTCGACGGCCTGGGCGCCGAGCTGCTCGCGCGGCACCCGGACGCCGCGCCGTTCCTGAGCTCGCTGGCGAGCCGCTCGCTGACGTCGGGCTTCCCCTCGACGACGGCCGTCAGCCTCGCCTCGCTCGGCACCGGGTTGCCGCCGGGGGAGCATGGCCTCACCGGCTACACCTCCTGGGTCGAGGAGGTCGGCGAGGCGGTCGCCTGGCTGACCTGGACCGCCGCCGGCGGCCGGGAGGACCTGCGTGAGCGCCTGGTCCCCGAGCAGGCGCAGGGCCTTCCGACGGTGTTCGAGCGGGCGACGGCCGACGGCGTCGCGGTGACGATCGCCGCGCCGGCTCTGTTCCGCGGCAGCGGGCTCACGCGGGCGGTCCTGCGGGGCGGCGAGTACCGCGGCGCTCACACGGCGGGCGACGCGATCGCCCAGGCCGTGCTCGGCAGCCGTACGGGGGACCGGAGCCTCGTCTACTGCTACACGCCGGACCTCGACCTGATCGGCCACGTCCGCGGAGTGGCCAGCGACGCCTGGCTCAGCCAGCTGCGGCTCGTGGACGGCTTCGCCGAGGAGCTCTCGGCCCGGCTGCCGCGGGGCACCACCCTGCTGGTCACGGCCGACCACGGAATGCTCGACGTCGGTCCCGGCTCCCGGGTGGACTACGACACGTCGCCGCAGCTGCAGGCGGGCGTACGCGTGCTCGCCGGCGAGCCCCGGGCCCGGGCGCTGCACTGCGCGCCCGGTGCGGTCGAGGACGTGCTGGCCACCTGGCAGGCGGTGCTGGGCGACCGGATGTGGGTCGCGCGCGGCGAGGACGCCGTCGCGGCCGGGCTGCTGGGTCCCCGGGTCACCGCACAGGCGCGGGCGCGGACCGGTGACGTGGTGGCGGTCGCCACGGGCGATGTCGCGGTGGTGCGCTCCGTGCAGGACCCGCTGGTCGCCGGCCTGGTCGGCCACCACGGCGCGATGACGTCGGTGGAACGGACGGTTCCGCTCCTCAGCACCGGGTGACGCAGGCCTCAACTATGTTCGCCGGGACGGAGCGGCAGACGACGGGGGCGTACGGATGAGCGACAGGGTCACGATCTCGCTGGGCGACGACGGAGTGGCGGATGTCCGGCTCAACCGGGCGGACAAGATGAACGCGCTCGATCCGGCCATGTTCAAGGGGCTGGCCGACGCCGGCGCGCAGCTCACGACGATGCCGGGGCTGCGCGCGGTCGTGCTGTCCGGCGAGGGCCGGGCGTTCTGCGCCGGCCTGGACTTCGGCTCCTTTCAGGCGATGGCCAGCGGCGACGGACCCCGGATCAGCGCCGACGGCGTCGAGGGCGCCGGCGAGTCCTCGATCGCCGGCATGGACGGCCGCATCACCCACCTCGGGCAGCAGGCCGCCTGGGTCTGGACCGAGGTGCCGGTGCCGGTCATCGCCTCCGTGCACGGCGCCTGCCTCGGCGGCGGCCTGCAGATCGCGCTCGGCGCCGACATCCGCATCGCGGCGCCGGACGCCAAGCTGTCGGTGCTCGAGTCGCGCTGGGGCCTGACCCCCGACATGACCGCGACCGTGACGCTGCAGGGCCTGGTCAAGCAGGACGTGCTCAAGGAGCTGGTCTGGACCGGCCGCATGCTCAGCGGCACCGAGGCCGCCGAGCTGGGTGTGGTCACCCGCGTCGCGCAGGACCCGCTGGCCGCGGCGTTCGCGCTGGCCCGCGAGATCGCGGCCAAGTCCCCGCACGCGACCCGGGGCGCGAAGCGCCTGCTCGCCGGTGTCGGCTCGCGAACGCTGGCCGAGCAGTTCGCCCTGGAGCGGGAGACGATCGGCGCGCTGATCGGCTCCCCGAACCAGGTCGAGGCCGTGACGGCGTTCTTCGAGAAGCGTGACCCGGTGTTCGCCGAGGTCGACTGACGCTCAGACCGCGACGGCCTGCGGGCGGTCGTCGTCGTGCCGCGGCGGCTCCGCCGGTCCCTCGACCGACAGCTGCGGGAGCACCCGGTCCAGCCAGCGGGGCAGGTACCAGTTGGCGTTGCCGAGCAGCAGCATGACGGCCGGCACCAGCACGCTGCGCACCACGAGCGCGTCGAGCAGCACCGCGGCGGCCAGCCCCAGACCGAAGAGCTTGATGGTCAGGTCGGGGCCGAGCACGAAGGCGAGGAACAGCATGATCATGATGGCCGCCGCCGCCGTGATGGTGCGCCCGGTCGCCGCCAGGCCCTCCACGACTGCCTGCCGGTTGTCCTTGCGGTGCAGCCACTCCTCGTGGATGCGGCTGAGCAGGAACACCTCGTAGTCCATCGACAGCCCGAACAGGATCGCGAACAGGATCACCGGCAGGAACGCCAGGATCGGTCCGGTCCGGTCGACGCCCAGCCACTCCAGGCCGATGCCGTCCTGGAAGACGGCGACGACGACGCCGAAGGCGGCCGCGGCCGACAGCAGGTTCATGAGTGCGGCGACCGTGGCCACGACCAGGCTGCGGAAGACGGCGGTCAGCAGCAGGAAGGACAGCAGCACGACCACGCCGACGAACAGCGGCAGCTTGCTGGCGATGGCGCTGCTGAAGTCCTCGCCGATGGCGGTGCTGCCGCCGACCAGCAGCTGCTGGCCGGTGCCGCGCTCGACCGGTGGCACGAGGTCGTCGCGCAGCCGGTGCACCAGGTCGCTGGTCGCGGCGTCCTGCGGCGCGCTGCGCGGGTAGACGGTCGTCAGACCGAGGCCGCCGGCGACCGGCTGGCCCGGGGTGGCGCCGCCGAGGAACACCGTCGGTGAGACGGCCGCGACGTCGCGGTCGGCCTCCAGCGCGGTGCGCAGCGCGGCGGTCGGCGCCGGGTCGGCGGTGTCGCCGAGGTCCGTCACGATCAGCAGCGGGCCGTTGAAGCCGGGCCCGAAGCCCTGGGCGAGCAGGTCGTAGCCCTTGCGCGTGGTCGACGAGGCCGGGTCGCTGCCCTGGTCGGTGAGGCCCAGGCGCAGGTGCAGGAACGGCGCGCTGATGGCCAGCATGAGCACGAGGGCCAGAACCCCGAGCAGCGCGGGCCGGCGGTCCAGCACGGCCGCCCAGCGCCGCCAGCCGCCAGCGCTGTCCTGGGCGTCGGCGGGCACGAGGTGGGCCTTGCGCAGCCGCCGGGGCAGCACCCGCCGGCCGAAGAACCCGAGCAGGGCCGGCAGCAGCGTGAGGTTGGCGACCACGGTGGTGGCGACGGCCAGGGAGGCGGCGACGGCCACCCCGTACAGAAAGGACAGGCCGAGCGCGAACAGGCCGAGCAGCGCGATGCACACGGTGATGCCGGCGAACAGGACGGCGCGGCCGCTGGTGTCCAGCGCGGTCGCGGTCGCCTCCTCCGGCGACTTGCCCTCGAGCAGGCCCTGGCGGTAGCGGGTGACGATGAACAGCGCGTAGTCGACGCCGACGCCCAGGCCGAGCAGCACCGACAACGTCGGGGCGAAGGTCGCGATGGGGAACAGGTTGGCCAGCAGCCCGATCGCGGAGACCGACAGGGCGATCGCGAGCACGGCGGTGATGAGCGGCAGCGCCATGCCGAGCAGCGAGCCGAAGACCAGGAAGAGGACCACCGCGGCCGCGGCCAGGCCGATGACCTCGGCGAGCCCCTGCTCGGGCTGGGCGAAGGCGGCGCTGCCGGTGACCTCGATCTGCACGCCGTCGCCGGCCGGCGCGCGCACCGCGTCCAGGACCTGCCTGACCTGCTCGCTCGTCACGTCGGCCGGCACCAGGCCGGCCAGGGTCAGCGTCGCGAAGGCGGTGCGCCGGTCCTGCGAGATCTGCCGCTCGCCGCCGGGGGCGTACGGCGAGGCGACCAGCACGACCGTGCCGAGCTTCTCGGCGGCGGCCAGCGCCCGGGTGAAGCGCTGCCGGGCGGCCGGGTCCGTGACGCTCCCCCGCTCGACGTGCACGACGGCGGTGAGCTGGTCACCGGAGGCCGCCGGGCTGACGTCCTGCAGCAGCGACAGCGCGCGCGTGCTCTCGGTGTCCGGCAGCGAGAACGAGTCCTCGTAGCCGGCGCCGACACCGCTCAGCGCGCCTCCGGCGACGAGCAGGGCGACGATCCAGGCCAGCAGCACGAGGCGGCGGCGGCGGAAGCTGAAGCGGGCGAGACGGCGCACGGAGAGGGCTCCTGGCAGGGAAGTGGCGAGCGCTCAGCCTCGAACCGTACTTACCGGCCGTCAAGTAAGGACGCCGCGTCATGACGGACGTCACAGCGGCTCAGCCCGGCCGGTGGTCCGGGCGCAGCATCGCGGGGTGGAGCAGGGTCGCGCTGCCGCGGCGGAACAGCGCCGCGGGCCGACCCCCCTCCGGCCCCACCGGCGCGGGCGCACCGACCGGCACCAGAAAGCCCGGCGTACCGGTCACCTTGCGGTGGAAGTTGCGCGGATCCAGCGGGCCGCCCCACACCGCCTCGTAGACGCGCCGCAGCTCGGCCACGGTGAACTCCTCACGGCAGAACGCGGTCGCGACCGGGCTGTACTCGAGCTTGGCCCGCGCCCGCTCCACCCCGGCAGCGAGCACCTGGTCGTGGTCGAACGCGAGCCGGGCCGGATCGACGTCGGCGACCGGCACCCAGGCCACCGACCGGGTGCGGCGGCCCGGCACCGGCGCGGGCAGGTCCGGGGCGAACACCAGGTAGGACACCGACACCACACGCATGCGGGGGTCGCGCCCCGGCCGGCCAAAGGCGCCGAGCTGCTCGACGTGCGCGGCGTCGCGGCGCACGCCGGTCTCCGCCGCCAGCCGGCGCGTCGCGGCCGCGTCCAGATCCTCGTCGGGCTGCACGAAGCCGCCGGGCAGCGCGAGGCGCCCGCGGAACGGGTGGGTGTCGCGCTCCACCAGCAGAACCGAGAAGCGGTCGTCCCGCACGGTCAGCAGCACCACATCGACGGTGACGCCGAACGGCGGGAACGCGAGCGGGTCGTACGACGCGAGAAACAGCGCCTCGTCGTCGGGCTCGGTGGTCACCGGAGGGCGAGCGCGCCCGCCCGCTCCCTGTCTGTCGAGGCGCCCGCCGGGACGTCGACGGCGGGCCGCGCGCCGCTCATGCGGTCTCGAGGGCGGGATCGGGGGCGAACTCCAGCGCGTACGCCGCAGGTCCCGCGTCCAGCCGGCGCGCCTGCTCGGGCAGCGCTGCCAGCACGCTGGCGCAGTGGGCACGGGCCTGCTCCACGGCGTCGCCGTCGGGCAGGGGCTGCTGCAGCGGGCGGGCGCCCTCGGGAGCCGCGGCGTCGGCCGAGCGCAGCAGCAGCTCACGGCCGTCCCGGGTGCGGTAGGCCCACTTGCGGCCGCCGACCGTCGCCTTGCCCGCCGACCGCTTCGCCACGGGGCGCAGCCGGCCGTCCGGATCCTCCACCGCGACCAGCTTGTAGACGAAGCCGCAGGTGGGCGCGCCGCTGCCGGTGACCAGGCTGGTGCCGACGCCGTACACGTCGACCGGCGCGGCCGACAGCTCGGCGATGCGGTGCTCGTCCAGGTCGCCGGTGGTGACGATGCGGGTGCGGGTCGCGCCCAGGCCGTCGAGCAGGGCGCGGGCCCGGCGTGCTTCCTCGGCCGGGTCGCCGCTGTCCAGGCGCACGGCACCCAGGCCGGTGCCGGCCGCCTCGACGGCGTGGCGGATGCCCTGCTCGGTGTCGTAGGTGTCGACCAGCAGCGTCGTGCCCTGGCCGAGCGCGGCGACCTGCGCCCGGAAGGCCGCCGGCTCGTCGCCGTGGGCCAGCGTGAACGCGTGCGCGCTGGTCCCGACGGTCGGGACGCCGTGCCGCCGGCCGGCCTCCAGGTTGCTGGTCGCCGCGAAGCCGGCGACGTAGGCCGCCCGCGCCGCGCTGACCGCCGCCTGCTCGTGGGTACGCCGCCCGCCCATCTCCAGCAGCGGCCGGCCCTGCGCCGCCAGCACCATCCGGGCGGCCGCCGAGGCGATCGCGCTGTCGGCGTTGAGCACGGACAGGGCGAGGGTCTCCAGCAGCAGCCCCTCGCCGAGCCGCCCCTGCACGGTGAGCACCGGGCTGCCGGCGACGAAGACCTCGCCTTCGGCGTACGCGCTGATCTCCAGCGACAGGCTGCGGCCCGCGAGCCAGGACAGCGCCCTCGCCGAGACGACGCCGTCGAGGGCGGTCAGGTCGTCGTCGCCGAAGCGCAGCGCCGGCAGCGCGGTGGCCAGTCGGCCCTGGCCGGCGACGATGCCGAAGCGCCGCCCGGGCGGCAGCCGGCGGGTGAAGACCTCGAACACCGCGCGGCGCTCGGCGAGCGGCGGCCCGTCGGGCTGGTCGTGGAGCAGGGCGTCCAGCATGGTCAGCTCGTAGCGGTCGGTCAGCAGGGCCACCGACCCTGTCCCGCCGTCGCTCATGGCCGCCGTCCCTCCGCTGTTCTCGTCACACCGACGATAGCTTGACGGCGGCTGCTGTTTCACCCGTCCGGGCGTGCTCTGCCCGGTAACAGTTGGTCGACGCGCCTCGATGGTCCCCGCAACTGACGTCGGGGGAAGGTGAGCCGCATGCCTCAAGGGTCGATGTCCCGCGGGTTCTTCGCAGGAGGGCTCGCCGGGGGGCTCGCCGGAGGACTGGCGGGCAGCCTGGCCGGCGGTCTGGCCGGCTCCCGCGCCGGGCTGCGCCCCGTCGAGCGCCTGACCGCCCGGGCCCGCTGGGCCCTGTCGCAGGGCCGTCAGATCGCCGTGCTGCACATCGACCTGGACCGGGGGCCGGCGCTGGACGACCTGTGCGGCCTGGCCGTCGCCGAGCGCGTGCGCCGCACCGTCGCCCGCCGGGTCCGCGCCGCCGCGGGACCCAACGCCTGCGTCGCCCGGGGCGGCGGCATCC